>JANMPK010000212.1:0-6235 GCA_031369825.1 Sphingomonadales bacterium | reverse complement strand
CAATGAGCTGGACCTGTTCCTCAATGGACGGACGGACAGGGGTGTTAGCGTCAACCCGCTTGCCCCCAACGCACCGCCACCCGAGGGTGCGAAAACCGGCGCAGAAGGAAACACCGATTATGACTATTGATCGCCGCCTTTTGGCCATCGCAATATTGGCATTGCCGGTTGCTGCCTGCACGCCGAATGACATCAACATGGGGGCTTCTGTGAAGCATAATATTGCGTTGCAGGTTGAAAACCCCGAACCGGTTTACACCGAGGCGGCGACGACCAGCGGCAGCACCGCCGCCGCTGCCAACGAACGATATCGCAAGGGTACCGTGAAAAAGCCGGTGGGCGTAAAAACCACATCGGGCAGCTCGACGGGCAGCGGGTCAAATTGATTTAACCGGCGAAGGAGCATTGAACCGTGTGGTCGAGAGCAAAATCAGCAATATTGCGTAACGAAAGCGGCGCCATCGCGCCCACGTTCGCGCTGTCGCTGTTTGCCCTTGTTGCGGTTGGCGGTATTGGTTTTGACTATGCCAGGCTCGCGGCGATGGACAGCGAGTTGCAGAATGCGGCGGATCAGGCTGCTCTGGCTGCGGTGGGTCAGCTGGATGGCCAGCCGGGGGCGTGTTCGCGGGCATCAGGGGCAGCGGTCGGCTTGGTTGCCAACCGGACGTTGCTGGCCAATGAAGTAGGCGGCAACCGCAACATTGTCGTCACGGCCGAAACCGCCTGCGACGCAACCGGTAGAATTCGCTTCTGGCAGAACAGCACAAAAACCACTGCGGCGAACAGCGACGCCAATGCCCGCTTCGTCGAAGTGCAGGTCAACGCGCGCACGGCACGATACGCGTTAACGCCAATCGTAGGCGCGATAAGTTCCGGCGCAATCGACGCTACCGCGTTTGCCGGCCTCGGCTCGGCCATCTGCAAAGTGCCGCCGGTAATGATTTGCAACCCAGGGGAATCAGGTGGCAATTTAACGTTCGATGCCAGCACATATATTGGCAAGGGAATAAGGCTGGTTTCCGTAGGCGGCGGTAACGGTTCATGGGCACCCGGCAATTTCGGATATCTCAACAGCGGTGGCGGCAGCAATGGTGCGCCGGGCCTTCGCGAAGCGCTGGGTTGGAGTTCGCCGCCGGGCGATTGCATCGGCCAAACCGGCGTGGACACCAAACCCGGCGCTTCGGTAAGCGTTACCGATGCCTTGAACACGCGCTTCGACATATATGATTCCAACGTGTCTTGCCCGAGCGGCGGCGCCTGTCCGTCGTCGATCAACTCGCGCAAAGATGTGGCGCGCGCCGGTAACGCGAATGGTGGCAACAGTTGCAGGTTGCACAACCAAGGGTGGCAGGAAGTCGCCGCCGCCGGACGGTATTTGCCGTCGTCGGCAACCGCGGCCTTGCCGGTCGGTACCACGCCGCTCGCCTTGGGTCATCCCCGCGACATGTGCCATTCGGTAACATCGGGCACTGCCGGCTATTGTTCGACTCCGGTCGGCGACGGTTTGTGGGACCGCGATGCCTATTTCCGGGCAAATTATGTGCGGACTAACGGTACCCGTTGGACCGCCTCCGAATGGAGAGCAAACACCGGCTTGTCGACATCGGTGGCCACTACGGCGTCAAACTATGCAAGCCGTTATAATGTTTACGCGTGGGAGATCGCCAACCGCAGTTCCCCTGTCGATGGCGTGACCGTGCTCGCACCGCGGATTACCAGCGGTGCCGGTCCGAATGCGCTAAGGTCGTACGGGTTGCCGGTATGCAGCCCGACAGCAGGCTACGGGGCAGGTACCGTGCCTGCGGCGACGACGGTAGATCGCCGTCGTATCTCCATTGCCGTTATCAATTGTACCGCGAATTCGGTCAACGGCAACTCGACAAATGTGCCCGTGCTGAAATGGATCGAGATGTTTCTGGTCGAACCTTCGATCGCGCGCGACCGCACCAATGCAGGCGACGTTTACGCAGAGGTGATCGGCGAAACGACGGCGGGCGGCGCGGGCGCGACCGCAGGACAGGTGGTCCGTAAGGACACACCCTATCTAATCGAATGATGATGCGGCGCTTCTCCCGACTTTTGCGCAACGAACGCGGCGCTGCAGGAGCCGAAATGGCGCTGATGGTGCCGTTGCTGGTCACATTGATGTTCGGGTCGTTCGAACTCGGCAATTACTTCTGGAACGAGCATAAAGTTGTCAAAGGCGTGCGCGATGCTGCGCGCTTTGCCGGGCGGCAGTCCTTTACCAAATTTAGCTGTTCGGCGGTCACCGACACCACAGTCCTGACGCAGATCAAGAACTTGGCACGAACCGGCCAGATCACGGGCGGCACGACAAAAGTCGGCGGCTGGGTCGATTCCAATGTGACAGTGGCAGTATCATGCGCTGCAGGCACGCAAACCGGCATCTACAAAGGCATGACCAACGGCGCGCCCATTGTTACGGTGACCGCGGCGGTTGCATACCCGTCGCTGTTCCAGACTTTGGGCTTCACGTCGAGTACGCTCACCCTCAACGCAACCTCGCAATCGGCGGTGATGGGGATATGAGGCGGCTACGGACCTTTTTGCGCGATCAGGGCGGCGGGCCTGCGGCGGAATTCGCGCTTGTCCTGCCCATCGCGTTACTGTTCCTGTTCGGCATCATCGATGTCGGCCGGTTCATGTGGGAATATAATCAGGCCGAAAAAGCGACCCAGATGGGCGCACGTTTTGCTGCCGTGACCAACTTTGTGCCAAGCGGATTGGCTGGCTACACTTTTGTTGGCGTTGGCGGACTGACCCAAGGCGATGTGGTGCCCGCGACGGCTTACGGCACCATGACCTGCACCAAAGCTGGTGCCGCAGCGGTTACCTGTGCATGCACCACCGGCACATGTGCATGGGGTACAACCGCAACACCGGCCGCATTTCAAGCGATATTTGCCAGAATGCAGAGATTTTTTCCTCGGTTGGCGACCAACAATGTTAGCGTCGCGTACGTGCCCTCCGGGCTAGGCTATGCAGGCGACCCGAATGGCGCAGACATCGCGCCGCTCATCACGGTGCGGCTGACAGGCATGACATTCACACCCATCACCACACAAATATTCAACGCCTCTGTCGCTATGCCAGACTTCAGCTACTCGCTGACGATGGAAGACGGCGCTGGCGTGGTTTCAAATTAGGCGAATTTAGACATGGGCATTTCCGAACAATTACATGCGATACCGGAGGACTGGATTTTGGATCTGAATCAACATTCGGTGCTTCTTGTGCTGTCGCAGGCCGAAATGGCCGCGGCACAACTGGAAGCGGTGGATGCGGGTAGCTTACCGATCCTGCTGGCGACGATTGAGCCCGATGCAGAGGTTTCTGCCGATGCGCTCGACAATGCCTGCATCCTTGTCCTTGAAATTGCGCCCGAACTGCCCGCTTCGCTTGAACGGCTGTCGGCGATCCGCCAACTCCACCCCAAGCTGCCCGTGATTGCCGCTGTGCGCGATGCCAATCTGGCACTGGTACGCACTTTGCTGAAACAGGGAGTACGCGACGTCGTAAGCCTCCCTTTACCGCATGCCGAGCTGGTAGAAATACTGCGCGAAGTTTCGGTGCAACTGGATGTGCAGCAAGCCGCCGAGGTTAAACAGGGTCAGCTGATCACGGTGATGAAAAGCATCGGCGGTGTCGGTGCAACCACGGTGGCGACGCATCTGGCGAGCGAACTGGCGATGCAGTCGACGGGGCGCGGTGTGTGTGTGATCGACCTTGACCTGCAATTTGGCGATGCGGCCTCTTATCTCGGCCTGTCGAACCAGCTTTCGATTGCCGATTTGCTCGTCGCGGGATCGCGGATCGACAGCGATTTGCTGCGCTCTGTCGTGTCGACCACGCCGCAAGGTCTGAACGTAATCGCCGCCCCAGCCGACATGATGCCGATTGAGGCGGTCAGTGCCGACCAGATATTGCGGTTGATTGATCTGGCGCGCACCGAATATGATTATGTCGTGCTCGATCTGCCGACCAACTGGACGAATTGGACATTGTCGCTGGTTGCGCGATCGACCGCAATCTTCCTGATTATCGAACTATCGGTCGCCAGCCTGCGCCAGGCCAAAAGGCAATTGCAGTTGCTGGTCAACCAAGGGATCAGCGGCGACCATATCAGCATTGTCGCCAACCGGGTCGAGAAAAAGCTGTTCCGCTCGATTGACCTTGATTCCGCCGCGCAAGCGTTGGGCCATCCGGTCGAACTTAGCATCCACAATGATTATCCGCTGGTACGCGCAGCACACGACCAGGGGGTGTTGATCCAAGAAATCCGTAGCAAGAGCAAGATTGTCGGCGACATCGCCAACTTCCTGCCGCGCCTTGGCATTGACACGGGAAGCTGACCATGTGGCAGATCAAAAAAAGTGACCAGCCGGTCGCCAAATCAGCGATGGAAACCGAACCGGCAAATGACAGCCGTGCCAACGCCACCGAATATCTGGAGCTGAAGGTTGAGCTGCATCGGCGGTTGATCGACTTGATCAACCTGTCGGCGCTGGAGAAAATGACCCGGGCGCAGATCGAAACCGAAATCGGTGAACTGGTGCACGAGCAACTGGCGCTGCAAAAACATGCGCTCAATCAGGAAGAACGGCGTCGGCTGGTTTCCGACATATTGGATGAGCTTTTGGGTCTAGGGCCTTTGGAGCCATTGTTGCAGGACAATTCGATCACCGACATATTGGTCAATGGCCATGATGTCGTTTTTGTCGAACGTAATGGTATATTGGAAAAGGCGGAAACGCGGTTCAAGGACGAGCGGCATTTGCTGCGCATCATCCAGAAAATCGTCAGCGGTGTAGGACGGCGAATTGATGAATCGTCACCCTTTGTCGATGCCCGGCTTCCCGACGGATCGCGCGTTAACGCGATTGTACCGCCACTCGCGGTCGACGGTTCGCTGCTCTCGATACGGAAATTCGCCAAAATCCCGATTAATATGGCAAAGCTCGCCGAGCTAGGAAGTGTGCCAACGCCCATTGCCGAGGTGTTGTGTGGTGTTGTCCAGGCGCGGCGCAATGTTTTGATTTCGGGTGGCACCGGTTCGGGTAAGACAACATTGCTCAACGCGATGTCATCCTACATCGACGAGCGCGAACGCATCGTTACGATCGAAGATTCAGCAGAACTGCAATTGCAGCAGGCGCATGTCGCCCGGCTCGAAACCCGGCCCTCCAACATCGAAGGCAAGGGCGAGGTATCGCAGCGCGATCTTGTCAAGAACGCCCTGCGTATGCGGCCTGACCGGATCATCGTTGGCGAAGTTCGCGCTGGTGAAGCGTTTGATATGTTGCAGGCAATGAATACCGGCCACGATGGTTCGATGACCACGGTTCACGCCAATACAGCACGCGATGCCCTAGCGCGTATCGAGCAGATGATCGGCATGAGCGGGATCGAAATTTCGCCGCGTTCGGCACGGGCGCAGATTGCGTCGGCGCTGCATGTTGTCGTCCAGATCGGTCGCCTATCGGACGGGCGGCGTCGCCTTTTAAGCCTGTCGGAAATCGTTGGCATGGAAGGCGAGGTCGTCACCATGCAGGATATCTTCCGCTTTAAAATGGAAGGCCGCGACGAAAACAACTTGGTAATCGGACACTTTGAAGCCACCGGTATCCGTCCGAAATTGATGGACGAGCTGGCCAATCACGGGGTTAATTTATCACCTGATCTGTTCCGCCCTGACCGGAAAATTGCATAATGAACCCGACGATCATCCGCCTGTTGATCCTTGTGGCCATCTTTGCATCGGTTTTTGTCGTTGCAGAGATAGCGGTTAGCGCCTTGCGTAGACGCAACAAGGGAGCGAGCTCTATAAACAAGCGGCTTCGTATGATCGAAGGCGGGATGGACCGCGAGATCGTGACGTCACATTTGCGAAAGTCGCAAACTGGCAGCTTTAATAATCTGCCCGGACTGATCGGTCGCATTGCGCAAGGTATTGAGCGCTCGGTGATCGCCAGCGGCATTGCGATGCCTGCCCAACAAATCATGCTGGCAATGGCTTTGGCGTGCGCGGTTTTTGCAGTCATCATCATGATCGCTGCCGCAGTGTCGGGATACACGATCAATCTGGGTCTTGTTCAGCTTGCGGTAGTTCTCGGGGTCTGCATGGGCGCGGGTATCCCGCTGATCATATTATCGCGGATGGCATCTACTAGGCGCAAGAAGATGCAGGAACAATTTCCGGTCTCGCTCGATATCT
>JANMPK010000147.1:0-2885 GCA_031369825.1 Sphingomonadales bacterium | reverse complement strand
ATCGGCACCCATCTGGCCCAGTTCAAGGCCAATATCGACGATTATTCCGACATCATGCTCAAGGCGCTGGCCGACCGCTTGGCCGAAGCCTTTGCCGAACGCATGCACGAGCATGTCCGCAAGGAGCTGTGGGGCTATGCGCCTGACGAGCAATTCACGATGGAGGCGCTCAACCGCGAGGAATATCGCGGCATCCGTCCTGCGCCCGGCTATCCCGCCTGTCCCGACCATAGCTTGAAGCCGATCTTGTTCGAGCTGCTCGACGCCACCCATAAAACCGGCATCACGCTGACCGAAAGCTTTGCCATGCTACCCACCGCCGCTGTCAGCGGCTTGTATTTTGGCCACCCCCAATCCGAATATTTCGGCGTGGCCCGGATCGGCGAGGACCAGGTCACCGAATATGCAACGCGCCGCAGTGTCGATATGGAAACCGCAACCCGCTGGCTAAGGCCAAATCTCAATCAATAGACGAGCCGCTGTCCCCCTAAGGGACGGCGGATTTCAGTGTTGGTTAATCGGCTGGATTGATAAGCATAGCATGCTCTAAACTTGCGGCAGATATTAATATGGGAACCGGTGCGATGAAGAAAATTTTTTTCCTGCTTGCTACAACATTATGTGCGGTTGCCGTCTCCGCCCAGAACGCAGCACCGTTTCAAAACGCCGAAACTGGCCGCAATTATACCAGCCTACAGCAAGCCGTGGATGCCATCGGCGATGGCGAAGGCACCATCATCATCAGCCCCGGAACATTTCGCCAATGCGCCATCCAAAAAGCAGGCGTTATCGCTTTCCGCGCGTCGGTTCCGGGCCAAACAATCTTTGACAGCGCGACATGCGAGGGCAAGGCCGCGCTTGTGCTTCGCGGTGACGCGGCGAGCATCGACGGCATTATATTCCAGAACATGAAAGTCCCCGATGCCAATGGCGCGGGCATTCGGCTGGAAAAGGGTGACCTCGCTATAACGCGTTCAATTTTTCGTAATAGCGAACAGGGCATATTGACGGCGGCTGACGAAAACGGCGCAATCAGCATCGACCAGTCGACCTTTTCAGGTTTAGGCCGCTGCGACCGGGGACTTTCCTGCGCGCACAGCATCTACATCGGCGATTACGGATCGCTGACCGTCACCAACAGCCGGTTCGAACGTGGCAACGGCGGCCATTATGTCAAAAGCCGCGCCGCGCGGGTCGATATTCGCGACAATGCCTTTGACGACACAAGGGGCCGCGAGACCAATTACATGATCGACCTGCCCGGCGGCGCGACCGGCAGCATCGCGCGCAATGTCTTCGTACAGGGCGCGTCGAAGGAGAATTACAGCACCTTCATCACCGTCGCTCCTGAAGGCAAAACGCGCAGCAGCAACGGCCTGTCGATTGCGGGCAACGACGCGAGCATTGCCCCGGGCATCGAGCGGCAGACGGTGTTCCTTGCCGACTGGTCGGGCGACCGCGTTTCGCTTGGGGCAAACCGATTGGGGCGCGGGTTGAAGCCGTTCGAGCGGCGGCAGCCTTAAACTGGCAAAAAACCGTGCAAGTTGACTGTGCTTTGCAAAAATTTCTGGCACCCCAACACGTCAGTTTGTCATTCCCGCGAAGGCGGGAATCCATGGACTGATCTCACGACAAACACGGCGATGTTGAGGTAAACTGACATGGCGGACCATGGATTGTCCTCCGGACACTTCGTTCCCCGCCTTCGCGGGAATGACAACTTTTGGGTTCTATTCTTCCGTCTGAACCCTCAGAAAATTGCGCAAGTTCACAGTGGTTTCGCGATTTCGAATCCTACGCAATGAGGCCCGTTCGCTGTCGGAAGGCCTGTCTTGAGCTTGTCGAAAGGTCACACTAAGGTCTCACCTAAACCGCGCTTTGGGTGACACGTAAATGCGTTGATTTGCATCTGGCTGATTGCATGCCCCACAGCCATTGGGCGGTCTCCGATGTCCGCGTCAGGTTCCCAAATCAAATCCTACATTGCAAGTAGAAATTGACTCGTTGGCGCTGGTTTCAGTGCGTCGCGATCCACTCTATCAGCGCCTTGTCGATTCTGCCCTGCCATCCACGCCCGATTGTGCGAAAATGGTCGATCACTTCGCGCGAGAGACGGATTGTTGTGCTTTCCTTTGTGGGTGTCTTCTGCGTTCCCCGACGGCGGATGCTGGTAGCGAGTTCGGGGAAGGCTTGATCGAAGGGAACGGCTTTGGCAAAATCTTCGGCGGTCCATTCGGGATTGTCGCTGACGGCGGTAAGGTCGGCTCTTGTATATTTGCTTTTGCTCATCGCAACAAACTCCTTTCCTGGCGGCTGACTGCGCGTGCCGAAATGATCGAAACGCCTTCGCTACCCAAGGCCACGAAAATAACCACAATCACGCCGTCCAAATTACCGATGGCCGCATAACGCCCATCTTTCGCCGGAAGGATAATTGCTGAGAGGGAAAACTCCTCGCCGATGTCGGCAAAATCGATTCCATGCTTGTCGATATTCGCCAGCCGCTTCGGTTCGTCCCAAACGATTATCACCGCTTTTTGTAGTAACAATATATGGTGGCGTCAAGTTTGCATGTCAGGCTGAACAGAGGCCGAGCATCCTAATTAGCATAGTGTCCCCGAATTTCGTAGTGTCCCCGGATTTCGAATTTCGGAATTTCCGCAGGATTTGCATCAGCCACTATTGGACTGCCCAACCATCGGCATCATACGACTCAGGCTCGCTATATTCGCCGTCGGTTGAAGTATGATCGGGGATTTTGCGATCGCTCGTTCCATTTATATAATTCCGGACATCAATCGAATTAAGCTCCATTTTATTGTAGCTTGCTTGGAAATTCGTTTCTAACATTCTTGTTGCCTCAGGATCAAATGCAGCCTCCAATC
>JANMPK010000143.1:0-1592 GCA_031369825.1 Sphingomonadales bacterium | reverse complement strand
GTCGGCACCCGCTGCACGCCCGGCTTGATGCTCGGAATCAGTTTTTGCGCGACCACGCAGTCAAGACATTGGGCGTTGTCCATCTAGCGCGCACCGTAAACGACGTGGTGCTTGATGCAGATGGCCATATCGAAGCGCTTAAGGCGGATGATGGAGAGAGGATCGAAGGCGATTTCTTCCTTGATTGCAGCGGCTTTCGAGGAGTCCTTATCCAAAAGGCATTGGCCGAACCGTTCAAGCCATTTGCCGAAAACCTGTTCAACGACCGCGCGGTTGCCATGCCTACCCCAAATGATGAGGGCGACATCCGCAGCGAAACCCGCGCCACCGCGCTTTCGTCTGGCTGGGCGTGGAAAATCCCGCTGACCAATCGCGCCGGTAATGGCTATGTTTATTCGTCGCGCTACATCGACCCCGATTCTGCGGAGACGGAACTGCGGGCACATCTGGGTTTGTTGGATGCTGACGTCCCGGCCCGTCATTTGCAAATGAGCGTTGGCAGGGTCGAACGCAGCTGGGTCAAAAACTGCCTTGCTCTGGGGCTTTCACAGGGCTTTATCGAACCGTTGGAGGCAACTGCGCTGCATATCGTCCAAGCGACCGTAGAAGGCTTTATCGACGCTTATGAAAAAGGCGGCATGACATCAGAGCACGCAAATGTGTTTAACCAGACGATAGGTCTGCGATATGAAGGCATCCGCGACTATATCGTGGCACATTACCGGATGAACCAGCGTAGCGACAGCGACTATTGGCGCGATAATGCGGCTAACCAGAATCTTTCTGACACTCTAAAAGCGGTAATGACTGCATGGTTTACAGGCACGGATCTGGCGGGAAAAATCGCAGAGCTTGATATTGGCCGTTATTATAGTTCGCTGTCGTGGCATTGCCTGCTCGCCGGCTATGGCACCTTCCCCGCTGAGGACAAAATGCAGCCTGCCGAGGCTGATCTTGCCATTACAGATATGGCAAAGATTGATGATTTCATGAGGCGATGCGCCAGCAATTTTATATCACATAATACACATCTTGGAAAATTATTGCCAAATCTATCCTTATGATTTTGCGAATTTTTTAACTAGTGGGGGTTATTCTAAGGCGAATGCAACCAAGCCTGCCCGCGAGTAAATGAGATATGTATAAGACAATGGTGATATTCGGGACGCGGCCCGAAGCAATTAAATTATTTCCTGTAGTCAACGCATTGAAAACAGAACGCAAGATTTTGTGTGAAGTTTTGGTGAGTGGTCAACACCGGCAGATGCTCGATCAGGTTTTGGACATTAGTGGCATTACGCCCGACTATGACCTTGATATCATGCAACCCGGCCAAACGCTTGATGCGCTAACGGCGCGTTTGCTGGAAGCGATTGGCGCTGTGCTCGACAAAGCAATGCCGGACCGTGTTCTTGTTCAAGGCGATACCGCTACAGCAATGGTTGGTGCTTTGGCGGCATATTACCGCAAAATTCCGGTAAGCCATGTTGAGGCTGGCCTGCGCAGCTACGATATTTACCAACCTTGGCCAGAGGAAGTAAACCGCAAGATTATCGGCAATATTGCCGACCAGCATTTTGCCCCAACCGAAG
>JANMPK010000141.1:0-3043 GCA_031369825.1 Sphingomonadales bacterium | reverse complement strand
CAGCGCATCAGGGCGACGGTCTGGCGGAACTGGTCTGTTCCAACAGCTTCCGTTCGGACGATGCCGAAAACAACGCCGTTGGGCTGCTGCATCAGGAAATGCGCGATTTGGGATCGCTTGTGATGCAAGCCGCAGAAGTGGCCAAGGTTCCCGCCGGCTCGGCACTTGCTGTAGACCGGGAAGTTTTCTCACAAACCGTTTCCAAGCAGCTTGAAAACAACGTCAATATTGAAATTGTCCGCGAACGAATTGATACGATACCGGCTGAGGGCTTAACAATAATTGCGACAGGTCCGCTCACCGCAATGGGACTTGCGGAAAGCATCATGGCCCAAACCGGCGAAGATCGCCTCGCCTTTTTCGACGCCATTGCGCCGATTATTTATCATGACAGCATCGATTTCGATATCGCATGGTATCAGTCGCGCTGGGACAAGGGCGAAGGCAAGGATTATATCAATTGCCCGATGGACGAGGCACAATATCGCGCGTTTCACCAAGGATTGCTCGACAGCGAAAAGGCCAATTTCAAGGAATGGGAGAAAAATACTCCTTATTTTGAAGCCTGTATGCCGATTGAAGTCATGGCGTCACGCGGGCTGGATACACTGCGTTTCGGGCCGATGAAGCCGGTCGGGCTGACCAATCCCAAGACCGACCGCTGGGCGCATGCCGTTGTCCAGTTGCGGCAGGATAATAAGCAAGGTTCGCTGTGGAATATGGTCGGGTTCCAAACCAAGATGAAACACGCCGCGCAGGTTGAGTTGCTCCGAACTATACCGGGGCTGGAGAAGGCGGAATTTGCGCGGCTTGGCGGGTTGCATCGCAATACGTTTATCCGTTCTCCAATCCTGCTCGACCGTCAGCTTCGCCTGAAATCCGCACCGCATGTGCGCTTTGCCGGACAGATTACCGGCTGCGAAGGCTATGTGGAAAGCAGTGCGATCGGTTTAATGGCGGGGATTACCACAGCGGCAGAACTGGTCGGACGCGATGTCCCGCAACCGCCTTCGACCACTGCCCTTGGTGCGCTGCTGGGCCACATCACCGGCGACGCCAATGCCGACGACTATCAACCGATGAACGTCAACTTTGGCCTGTTCGCTCCGCTTGAGGGTAAGGTCCACAAAAAATCTCGCAAAGCCGCGATAACCTCACGCGCGCGCGCCGATTTTGCAGACTGGATTAGCAATAATCAGGTCAGCGCCTAACAGCGACAGCCAGGCTTAGCTGCCAGTTTAGGCCGCGTTGCGGCAAATTCTTTGCGGGTGAGCAACTTGTCGCGGTTACCGTCGGCCTTGGCAAAACGTTCACCCGTGACGGCCGCCCATTCTTCGAATGTCAGCAGATTATTGCCGTCTTTATCAAGGTCTTTGAACGCCTTTGTGCGACTGCTCATCATTTCCACCCGCGTGATTATTTCATCACGATCACGGTCATAACGGTTAAACCGCTGCGCCTCACGGCTGGATTTAGGCGCTTCTGGAGGTGTTGGTGGCGCTTCTCCGAATGCAGGGGCACCTTTACCTGCCTCGGGCAATCCTTCTGCCAATGCAGGCGGCGGGGCAGCTGGAATGTCATATTCTTGCGCGGCCTGCCCCTGCCAAAGCCAAAGTCCGGCGCTAGTCAGCAGCAATGCCACCCCTGCTCCGCCCAAGAACCGCCGCATATTCCTGTCCTTCATGTTCTTTGACGTCATCGCTATGTGACGCGAAGATCAACGTCCCGTCAAGGCATGCCAGATCATCCTGACTCCGTTGGGGCGATTAGCGGCCAAAGCGAGAATAGTAAGCGGTCGCCATCTCCTATGCCTTGGCAAATGGGCAATCAGTGGGAAATCACCTTCAACCCGGCCTCCGAAACGCTGGCGCAGGTCAGCGGCGGCCCATTGCTCACCAAATATAGCAAAATCGGGATTGCCGCCAATCCAGCGTGCATAGCTACCAAAAACGGCTTCAGACCGCGCCTGGGCAAAGCTCTGCACCGTTCCCGGCAACCAATCATCTTCGGCAAGAAGTAGCCCCCAAGCATCAAGCAATTGCTGCATAGCAACCGCAACGCCGTCAACGTCAAGCTTGTTCAACTCCTGCAAAATCGGTTCGCCACTGGGTCGCAGCGTGGCTTCACGGCCAATGGCGTCATACCACCATGCGATCTTCATTTGCCCGATCATCGGTTCTGTGTTGCGCCCGACTATATCGGCAATTCGGTTATCGAACTTCAGAATCAGGGCGAACGCATCGCGCAGATCTGGCCTCGCATAAGTTATTGCCAGGCGAAACGGTGGGGAAAGCTCTGATTCTTTCATATCCATCGCTCTTCCGCAGACGAATTTCCGCGCGAAATCAAGGTTAACATAGTGGTAACCCTGTTCCTTCAAATACCGCTTACTATCCTTGGTCTATTGCGGGCTTTGAATTTCATTTGTGGAACAGGGGAATACCACGATGTCTGTAAAGACCGACGCTGTAAAGCGGCCCGGATTTTTGTCGCGTTTGCGGTCGGATCAATCGGGCAATACCGTTGCGATGATGGCTGCCGGCCTCATTCCGCTAACCGCGATGATTGGATCGGGTGTCGATATCAGCCGCGTGTATCTGGTCAAAACGCGCCTGCAGCAAGCCTGCGATGCAGGCGCACTTGCCGGGCGTAAGCAGATGGGCAGCAATGCGTGGACCACAGGCAGCTTTGCCGCCCGAACCAGCGCGAACAATATGTTCGACGCCAATTTTTCTGTCGGCACATCCGGCAGCGAAACACTAACCCGGTCCTACAGTGAAACAGGCGGGATAGTAACCGGAACCGCATCAACCATTGTCCCGATGGTAATAATGAAAATATTCGGACGCGAACAAACGGTAGTCTCCGTGCAATGCGACTCGCAGCTGGCAGTTCCCAACACCGATGTGATGTTTGTTCTGGATACCACCGGTTCGATGAACCAAGCCGATGATGGAACGAATAATCAAACTGCAGTCGAGTTGACGAACTCCAAAATCGTGGGGTTGCGTCGTGCTGTCCGTTGCTTCTACGAAGCGCTGTC
>JANMPK010000132.1:0-6059 GCA_031369825.1 Sphingomonadales bacterium | reverse complement strand
CCGGCATCGCAATCATGGGTGAACCCGAAACCGCCGTGAAACTGGATGGCGCGGTCGGAAGCAAAGCTGTAAACGCCGTCAGCCGCCGCTTTGGCCATGCGCACCGCGATTTCGCCGATGCCCTGGTCGCTGTAACTCGATGCTGCGCTATAGAGATGCGAGCGCGCCTTTTCATAGTCGACATAGGCGTCAACCATCGGATGTTTCAGCGCCTGATATTCGCCGATAATCTTGCCGAACTGCTTGCGCGTTTGCAGATAGCTTACTGTGTAGTCGATCACGCTTTGCGTGCCGCCGCACATTTCGGCGCTTTGCAGAAGCGCGGCGGCTTGGTCGATGGAGCCGAGTGTTTGCGCTGTCTTACCGAAGTCGAGCAATGCCGATCTGGAAACGGTGATCCCGTCGAGCGCCAGCGCAAAGCTGCGCTTGGTCTCGTCGATAATTGCCTCCCGGCGCAGGCGGCCCGCGATGTCGGCGGCTGTCAACAGGACAAGCGCTGGTTTTGCGTCGAGCATGACCGAGGCAATTACGACCTCGGCTGATTCCGCCCAGAGCACGAACAGCTTTTCGCCGGATAGAATGAGAGTGTCGCCGTCCGTCTTTGCCGTCGCGGTGATATTGGTCAGATCCCAGTCGCCATGCGCTTCGGACAGCGCGAGCGTCCCGACGGCACCTTCAGCAAGCCTCGGCAGCCATTCGGCCTGCTGCGCCTCGGTGCCGCCCGCGATCAGCGCCTGTGCCGCCAAGGCGCATGAAACCAGCGGCGCGGCAAGCAGGTGGCGGCCCATTTGTTCGACCAGCGGCACCACTTCGGCCAGCGTGAGGCCGACGCCGCCTTGGGCTTCGGGTATCGCCACCGCAGTCCAGCCTAACGCCGCCATTTCCGCCCAGACTTCCGCGTCATAGCCCAGTTCACTGTCGATCAGCTTGCGGACCTTGTCGATCGGCGATTTGTCGCGGCAAAACGTCGTTGCCACGTCGAGCAGTTCGATCTGCTCTTCGCTATAGCTCAGGTTCGCAAACTGCATTTCATTCTCCCTTATCAGCCGACATGTTCGAGCACCTTGCGACCGGCGCGCACCCGCATTTTATGGCTCTTCTTGGTCGCCAGCGATACGTCCTTCACGGTGTCCATGAACACCCATTCGTTGGTCGCGGCCTGCGGGGTGAGCGACAGGTGCATATAGCCGCGGTTCGACGTATCGGCCCAGCGCAACTCGGCCTTATTCGCGTCGACCAATCCGCGCGCGATTGCCTCCGGGTCGGTGCCTTGCGTCGCGCTTTCAAAGCCAGGCGACGACACACTATGTCCGCCGAATTCGACTCCGACAGGCTTTCCGCCCTCGGGCAAGTCGAACGCCCAGCCATTATGGCTGTCGCCGGTCAACACCACCAGATTGGCATCGGCACGCTGTGCAGCACTTAGCAGCCGTGACCGCGCCGCCGGATAGCCGCCCCAATTGTCCAGATTAGAGGGCAGGCCTGCCTTTGCCGCCGCAATCCCCTGTCGCGCATAGTTCTTGTTCCGCTCGGGCGCGTCTTTGGGGAACCAGTCGAGCGCGTTTAGCGGAGTCGAGTTATAACCCATGTTGGTGCCCGAACCGAGCACGCTCCAAATCGCAGTGTCACGAGCAAAACCGCGCGCCAGCCAGCTTTCCTGCTCGCTGCCCAGCATCGTCATCGACGCATCGCGCCATGCGCCATCGTGGAATTCGGCAAACGCCTTGGCTGGGTCGGACGCGCGCATGAACTCGCCGTGCGAATAGGGCTTTGACCGCGCGATCATCCGCGTGTCGGTGCGGTAATAGGTCGCCAGCTCGCCGATTTCGTAGGTCTTCCAAGGCTGTTCGCCCACCGGCAGCCATTCGCGCCACACCTGCATTGCCGCGTTGCGCCGGTTGCTCCAGTCGCCCTCGTCGGCGCTGTGGTTCTGCGCCCCGCCCTCCCAAGCATCGTTCGCGCCTTCGTGATCGTCAGTGTTGGGAATGACCGGAAACGCCGCGTGCAGCGCCTGCAACTGCGGATCGGAACGGTAGCTGGCGTAACGCAGTCGGTAATCGGCCAGGTTCAGTATCTCATCCGCCGGAAAAATCCGCTCGGCAAATTTCGCGCCACCGTCATAACCGCCGCGGCCATATTCGTAGATATAGTCGCCCATGTGGAGCACCAGATCAATGTCGTCACGCTTCGCCGCGAGGCCATAAGCATTAAACTCGCCGAAGCCCAAATTCGAACACGAGAAAATCGCGATATTGAACTTCGCGGCCTTCCCACCCGGAAGTGTCTTGGTCCGGCCGACCGGAGATATCGTGCCATCGGGCGCGATAAAGCGGTACCAGTGCCATTTTCCGGGTGCCAGTCCGTCAACTGTCACCTTAACCGTGTGGTCGCGCCACGGGCCGGTGACCATCTGCCCGCCGCCTGCGATTTTGGCAAAGTCCTTGCTTTCCGAAATCTCCACCCGCACCTTCGACGGCCCGCCGGTCGGATTAACATAGCGCGTCCATAGCAGCACCGAGTCCTGCCCGGGTTCTCCGCTGGCAACATTATGCGTGAAGCCGGTCAGGCCCAGCAACGCCTGCGCCATCGCCGCACCACCCGGCAATATCAGGCCGCCAATGCCAAAACCTGCGGTAGCCAAAAGTGCGCGGCGGTCGATGATTAGTGACATCGGTAATCCCTTTTAATCTCTGGTTGCCCTAAGCGCTAAGCGCCCGCCGTTGCAACGATATTACAACTGCGTCCGAAGCGACCATAATTCGGGAAACGCGCGCTTTGGCACCGTCGATTGCAAATAGCTTACCCCAGCCGTCCCGCCGGTCCCGCGTTTGCCGCCGATGATCCGTTCAACCGTCAAAACATGCTTGTGCCGCCACGTCGCCATCGCGTCGTCGAGGTCGACGAGCTTCTCGGCGAGCTGATACAATTCCCAATAGCGTTCGGTGTCGCGATAAACTTGCAAAAACCCCGCCTCGACCTCGGGCGAAAACACATGCGGCTGTCCCCAATCGCGTTCCAGCTGCCCGAGCGGCAAATCAAACCCTGCACGCGCCAATGCGCCAATCGCATCGTCCCAGATGCTCGGTTCAACCAGCGCCGCCGCCATCGCCGCGCGCGCCTCTGGCCGGTCGTCCTGATATTTCAGAAAGCCTGAATCTTTCAGGCCAAGCAGATATTCAACGGTTCGAAATTGGTCCGACTGGAAACCCGAACTTGGCCCCAATACATGCCGGAACCGTGTGTAATCCGACGGCGTCATGGTCGAGAGTACGTCCCAGCTAAGCGTCATAACCGCTTGAATCCGGCTAACTCTCGCCAACGCCTTATAGGCTGGCACAAGCGCATCGGCCTGAATCTGCGCCTTGGCAAATTTCAGTTCACGGATCATCTGTTTCAGCCACAATTCCTTGGTCTGGTGGATGATGATGAACAGCATTTCGTCGCCCTGTTCGGACAACGGATGCTGGCTTTCGAGCAAGCTATCAAGCGCAAGATAGCGCGCATAGGTCATGGGGGGTATATCGTTCATGTGGCATATGTAGCCGAGCAAAAGAAAAGCCGGAAGAGGATAGTCCCCTTCCGGCTTTATTCTCCTGCGAAGGCAGGAGTGCTGTAAGGTCAGCGCAACACTGCCAACGCTCCTGCCTGCGCAGAAGCACATTCGCTTAGAAGGTAAACCGGATGCCGCCATTGTAACGGCGACCGAAACGTTCCCATTCGATGGTATATTGACCGTTACGCGGCGCAGATATCCCCTTGGCATTCAAGATGTTTGACGGATCGGAATAGCGACGACCGGGATTGTTGAGCAAGTTCGACGCATCGAAATACACCTCAAAGCCATCGAACAATTCATAACGCGCCGAGAAATCCAGCTCGTCATCGTCGGCCCAGTAGGTATCGCCCGCGTCGTCCAGAGTGTCGGCGAACCCGTCGGCCCAAGTCGTCCGGTTCTGATATTGCAGTCTAAGCGACAGGCCGTATTTCTCGTAATACACACCGACATTGTAAGAAACCTCGGACGTTCCCGGAAGCGGCACATCGCGCTCGGGGGTTACGGTGATCAAACCGGTGACATCGAACACGGCAGGTTTTTTCACTTCGCTGTCATTATAGGTTGCGTTGGCGGTAAGGCCGAAGCCGCCCATCCAATCAGGCAAGCCGAGGCTTTCGGTATAGGGTTCAAGCTGAACCTGCACGGCTGCTTCGAAACCGAATATCCTGCCTTTGCCGCCATTGCTGATGCCGCTGAACGCATAGCCGGAACGGTCGATGCCGCCGGTATCCAGCGCGTTCGATCCAAAGGTCCGGCGCTGGGTATAGAGCACGTCCTCTACTTTTTTGTAGAATGCGCCGAGCATGAAATAGCCCTGCGGCTGCACATAATACTCATAATAGGCATCGACACCATAGGCCTTTTCAGGTTTCACTGCGGGGTTGCCGCCCGAGATGCGCTGAAGCGAATCGTCAACGGTAACATTGGGGCGAAGCTGGTCATAGTCGGCGCGCGCCGCACCGCTGGTGAAACCAATGCGCAGTTTCTGATCGTCCTGCACATCAAAATTGAGGTGAAGGCTCGGGAATGCCAGTGTTGTGCTGCTTTTCGCGGTAATTTGACCGGTGAGGCCCGGAACGTTTGCAAAAGCCGTACCGGTGTTGGACACTTTTTCGACGCGCAGACCGCCGACCAAGCTGCCCCAATCGAATTTGCTGTTCGCCATAATATAGCCAGCAAGAATTTCTTCACGGACATTATATTGGTTGCCGGTTACCGGGGTAAAACCCTGCACGGTTTTGGCGCGTTCAAAATAATCGCGCATCGCGTCTAGGTCGAAATACCGGAAAGTATAGCCGAGTGGTATTTTACCTTTAAAAGGCGTGTCGAGCGAAAACGGCAGATAGCTTGTGCCGATACCGGCGGCGGCGATCTGCGCAGCTCCTGCTGGCGTGGTGGCATTGATTAGCAGTTCGCGTTCACGGTTGATCTTGGTGCGCTGGTCATATTGAACGCCTGCCCGGATCGTCGTCTCGCCGCCGAACATTTCGCTATTGTGCGAAAGCTCGCCCTTGAACGTATAGGCCTTGGTCGGATCGACCGCGTCGAGCGAGCGGAACGATGATAATGGTTTGGTAAAACTATCTATTGCGGTCACTGGCGTCCCGGCCTGAAAGCGGGTCGGGCCGCTCAACTGATTGGTGGTGAACAACTGAACACGCGCAAATTGCGGGTCGGTAAAATCATAAGCAACGGTCGGACGCAGAATGCGCGTTGACGGGCTGTCCCAGCGCGTTTCGCCCACCACCGAGCGATCATCGACCGACTTGGTGTAATTTGCGACCCATTTGAAGCCCCAATTGTCGCCGAACTGATGCTTGCCTTCAAGTGTATTGGTGAACACTGATTGGCGGAAGGCGCGCAAAGTCGAGCGTTGGTTGATGTCGATACCGTAAACCGTCCCGACAAACGGGCTGTTGTTGCAAGCATCGGCGTAAGCGCTGTTCGTCGGCGTGGCAGTCGATCCGGCGCAAGCTGCGGTGCTGCTCACCAGATCGTTCTGCCGGTCGTCGAAATCAAAGATGTAATTGTCGCGCGCCTCGTCATCGGTGAAGATGGTGTAAAGCGAGCGGATCGAGATAGTGTTGTCTGCATCGGGACGAAAATCGACACGACCCGAGATCGAATAGTTTTTACGGGTCAGCCGGTACAGCTTGTTCTCGGTCTCACGCGCCCAAAAGCGGCTTTGGTAACCGGGACGCAAATCGACCCGGTTGTTGATGTCGGGATCTGTTCCGAAGGCAAGGTTGGGCGCACCACGGCGCGGCGTTTCCCAATCGGTCTCAAAATTGTCGGTAATCATATTACGCTCATAATAGCTGCCCGACACCAACACGCCTATTTCACCCATATTGGTGTCGAACACGTTGGAAAGCGTCAGCGATCCTTCATATTCGCCGCGCTTGCCAAGTTCGGTCTGCCCTACGCCAAGCTTGCCGGAAATACGGAAGCCGTCATAGTCAAGCGCCGAGCGGGTGATGATGTTGACGTTGCCCGAAATCGT
>JANMPK010000089.1:0-1604 GCA_031369825.1 Sphingomonadales bacterium | reverse complement strand
CGTTCGCTGACCATCCTTCGGACGCTGTCGTGCGTTGGCTTGAACAAGCCGACGAACCGCCGACATCGCGGCTGATTGAAATCCCGCTTTTATCCAACAATCCCGATGATCTTACCCTGCTCACCGCACGGCTGCTCGGCGAAGCGGACCATGTTTTTCATGACCTCGATGTCATGCCAAATATATTAAACCGAGCGCGCGCCGATGCAGTTCGGCAGGCAGGTTCTCCGCCGTCACCGCCACCCGAAGGCCTAACGCTTTACCTGCGGTTGCCGTCCGCCCAAGGATAGGGCATGAATGGACAAACCCCGTAACAGGATGATGTCTTTGCCCACTTTTCCATCCAAAATCCTGATCTTCGGCTGCGGCAATATGGGCGGCGCGATGTTGCGCGGGTGGATTGCGGGCGGCATCGAACCAAGTCGTTTTGCTGTGGTCGACCCGGTAGCGACCAGGTTGCCTACTGGCGTTGCCATCCTCCGATCGGCGTCTGATATAACTGAAACATTCGACACCGTTCTGCTCGGTATCAAGCCGCAGATGATTGCGGCGCTGGCACCGGATATTGCTCCGCTGCTGAAATCCGGTGCGCTTCTCATTTCGATCCTCGCCGGAACCGAAGCTGCAACGCTATCGGGCCATTTCCCGAGCGCAAGGATCGTGCGGCTAATGCCCAATCTCGCCGCTGCCATCGGCAAGTCGCCACTGGGTCTTTGGTCATCGCATCTGGACGAAAGTGCACGCTGCGGACTGGACGATATGCTCGCGCCACTCGGCACACCGGTCTGGCTGACCAGCGAGAACCAGATGAATTTGGTAACCGCGCTTGCCGGTTCCGGCCCCGCCTTCGTCTACCGCTTTATCGACGCGCTGGCATCAGGGGCCACGCATCTTGGCCTGCCGCCCGCAACAGCTGCGCAATTGGCGCTGACGATGGTCGAAGGCGCGGCCTTGCTTGTGGCGCAATCAAACGAAGCTCCGGGTGAACTAGCTGCGCGCGTTACCAGCCCCGGGGGGACAACCGCAGCGGGTCTTGGCGTGCTCGATGAGGCAGCCGCACTCGTCCGATTGGTCGAAGCAACCTTGCGCGCAGCAGCAGAGCGTGGAGCCGAACTTGCCCAGCCAGAAAGTGGAAACAAAGCATGAAATTGAAAGCTTTTTTATTATGTGCGGCCTTCGGACTTGCGCAACCCGTAGCCGCCTCAATCGCAACCCCGCCAACCACCGAAAAGGCAAAGGCCAATCTAGCCGAATATGGGCCGATTGAAAATCTGACCTTGTTCCAGCTCGTTGATGGCATTGATGACGGCGCGCTCAATAGCGAGGCGATTACCGCTGCCTATCTCGACCGGATTGCAGCTGTGGATGATGCCGGGCCGATGTTGAACGCTGTGATCGCCACTTTTCCCGACGCACTCGACCAAGCGCGCGCAATGGATGCGGAAATTCGCAGCGGGAAATATCGCGGAGCCATGCACGGGATTCCAGTGCTGGTGAAGGACAATGTCGAAGTCGCAGGGCCGATCCCGACTACCGCCGGGTCATTGGCGCTGGCGGGCAATGTCACCAACCGCGATGCGCCATTGATTGCGCGTTTGCGCGAG
>JANMPK010000041.1:0-2391 GCA_031369825.1 Sphingomonadales bacterium | reverse complement strand
AATTTTCGCTGCCGCCGCCGATGTGAAATGGCCTTTTGTTGGCAAGGCGTTTGGAGGGACGCAAATTTTTACGCCGCGAGTACAACTCGTAGCGGCACCGACTACCTCCAATCTAAGCATACCCAATGAAGATTCTCGCGCGGTTGATCTGGAAGACAGCAATCTGTTCGCACTAAACCGCTTTCCGGGTTACGACCGGTTTGAAGACAATTACCGCATAACTTATGGTTTTGACTGGGCATTGCGCAAAGCCGATTTCACTGCCGACATTACCATTGGTCAAAGCTACCGCCTTTCGAACCGAGCATCGATTTTTCCCGATGGCACAGGGCTTTCCGGCAAAGTGTCCGATATTGTCGGGCGTAGCGAATTTCGCTTCAAGGATTTCGTCAAGCTTACGCACCGGTTCCGGCTTGATAAGGATAGTTTTGCAATCCGCCGCAACGAAATCGACGCCACCGTCGGTTCCAGAAGCACCTATGCGCAGATCGGCTATCTTAAGCTCAACCGCAATATCGGGCCTACTGTCGAAGATCTGGCGGACCGCGAAGAGGTGCGCGCAGGTGGTCGTGTTCGCGTTGCGCGTTACTGGTCGATATTCGGGTCTGCCATCATAGACCTGACCGACACCGCAGAAGACCCCACATCACTATCAGACGGCTTCGATCCCATCCGCCACCGGCTTGGCGTTGCTTATGATGACGACTGCTTGTCGCTCAGTTTGACATGGCGTCGCGATTATCAACCTACTGGTGACGCAAGGCGTGGTAACAGCTTTCTGTTCCGACTGGCATTTCGTAATCTGGGTGTGTAAGGCAAGCGGGTTACGACGGGGGAAGGACGGGTTCTGCTCATCTGCGGTTAAGCAGCAGCGACCTATCGCCCCTTTTCAAATAAACTATTTATCGGGTCAAATTCTATGAAGTTTGTGCAACGCCTTTCTCTAGTTGCTTTATTGGGTGCCGCCACAGCGCTGTCACCGTTGGTTGCCCAAACCGTTCCTGACGAAGCCGTGCCCGAAGCAGCGCTCGATATTCCCGATGGCCAACAGCTATTTGGTAAAAATGATCCAAATGTTCGCCGTGCCACTGCACAGGTGAATGGCGAAATCATTACCGGAACCGACATAGATCATCGTCTGGCTCTAATATTGGCGGCGAATGATAATAAGCTTCCCGATGAGGAAGTTGCCCGTTTTCGTGCACAAATTCTGACCAACCTGATCGACGAAACGCTGCAAATTCAAGAGGCAGCTGCAAACGAGATCGAGGTTACCCCTGCAGAGGTGGATCAGTATTTTGCAAGAGTATCGCAGCAGAATTTTAATCGTCCGGCAAATGAAGTCGAAAAATATCTGACATCCATTAACTCTTCAGTGGCAACGCTCAAGCGACAGATCAAAGGTGAACTTTCCTGGAGCCGCCTGCTTTCTCGCAATGTACGTCCGTCGGCCAATGTCAGCGATGATGAAGTGAATGCCATTATCGAACGTATCAAGACGACCAAAGGATCGACCGAATTTCGTCTGGGTGAAATCTATCTTTCAGCCACACCTGAAACGACGGAAGCGGTTACCGCTAACGCAAAGAAAATAATGGATCAATTGCGTCAGGGTGGTAATTTTGTTGCTTACGCGCGGCAATTCTCTGAAGCTTCAACAGCATCGGTTGGTGGCGATCTTGGCTGGCTATCGCTGGCTCAGTTGCCACAATCCCTTGCAAGCGCCGCATCAACTATGGGTGCAAATGAAATAGTCGCGGTTCCTTCACCCGGCGGCATTTCAATCCTGCTGCTGATCGACAAGCGCCAGGTCGCAACCAGCGACCCGCGCGATTCTGTGCTTAGTTTGAAACAGATCGCCATTACTTTTCCGGCAGGCACAACCGAGGCGCAGGTATCGCCCATTGTAAAACGCTTCAGTGAAGAGACACAGAAAGTTAATGGTTGTGGCGCGGCTGATGCAATGGCGGCGCAATTGGGTGCAGATGTGGTAAACCGCGATGGCATCAAAGTGCGCGATTTACCCGCACCGCTACAACAAGTCATGCTTGAACTGCAGATAGGCCAGTCTACCCCGCCTTATGGTTCGCTGGAGGACGGCGTTCGTGTGTTCGTGTTGTGCGGACGTGATGCGCCGCAGGATGCTACGACTGAATCGTTCGATGAAATAATGTCGCGGCTGGAGGAGGAGCGGGTCAACAAACGTGCCCGCATCTATCTGCGCGATCTTCGCCGTGACGCTGTTATCGATTATAACTGATGCCCGTACCGCGTCTGACCTTGCCATTGGCAGTGTCGAGCGGTGACCCTGCCGGTATCGGTCCAGAAATAATCGGCAAATCATGGGACCGGCGCGAGCAGAGTAAGCTTGCTCCCTTCTTTGCCATCGGC
>JANMPK010000030.1:0-2569 GCA_031369825.1 Sphingomonadales bacterium | reverse complement strand
ACGTGCGGCAGGGCCAAAAGCGTATTTGTTCAAGGGTACGATCGAACAGAACACTATCTACCAGATCATGCGCGCGGCACTAGGTTTGTGAATGGGGCACTTTAGATCAGGAACACGACAGGATCGCGCATAAAGCCAAATTGCCCCAAGCTGTCTCGACTGATCGCCTATTATCGCTTCGCGTTAACGAAGTTGTTAATGCTCATCTCACACCCGGCACCACTCACCGTATTGTCTATTTACAATATCTTACCTTTGATATGGCAGAAAAGCGTCATTCCGATGGCGTCGCACTATCATAATAGCTATATCCAAGGTTATATTCTGATCGCAGAAATTAACCAATTGTTAACTTATTTTTTACACAAAGGTTAACATAAGCGGGGCAGGCTTTAACCAATTGAGACCGTATATGGTTCATCCTCAGTTCCTCGAAGCACATTTGTCGACCGAAGAGTTGCATGTGCTTGGTTATCTTAATGAGCAGTGGCCAAATGCTGCTACTATAACGCCCAATGCCATCACCTCATCCGGGCAGATCGAGAAAACGGCATTTGTGGATGTCATTCAATCGCTCAATGACAATGGCCTGATCTTATATGAAGCTTTTGTCATGGGGGCTGAGTCTGGCTTGCGCTTTATCGAAACGATGATCACAGCGCGCGGCAGGGCCGCTTTACGTTCAGCCCAGGTGGCGGCTTAACCCTGCGCGAATGCCGGGGCGGCCTTTAGAACATCAATGCGGGTGGCGACTTGCGCTGCAATATCTTTTAACATGTGCAATTCATGATCGCTCAAATCCCTGACCTCGCTTCCGCCGCAAGAGAGTGAGCCCATATTGGCACCGCCATTACTCCTGATCGGGACGGCGGCAAAAAAAGGCATATCCTGAGCGACAGCGGAATTGGGGTTATTCAAACCGGCAACATTGATTTCGGGATGCTCGGCAGCCCAGGACGCATCAATGAAATAACCCCGCGCGCCATTTTCTGTAGATAGCATGATGGTCACAAAAGGTACATTCAGAAGCTCAGCCGCCGAATGCGCAAGTGTCTCCAAATCGCGATCAATTGATCCCTGACATGTCATATAATAGGACGCCCCCTGATACTTGGAAAAATCTGACCTAAATTCGTTAAGCTTCGATTAACCAAGATCCGAATGGTTAAGCAGAATGAAAATAATTTTCCACAGGATTCTGTTGTTTCCTATTTTTTCGTTTATAAACAAAATGTTTCTAAGATAGAAACTTCAATTTATACTAACATAAATGTCGACAAGAGCACATTATCAGGCTGCGACTCGGGATAAGGCGTGCGCCGATTCGGCATAGAAAACCATCACCTACGTAAAAATACTTGGTATATTCCCGACCAAAAAACCCGCCCAAGCTGGACGGGGTTCCTTGCGTTCTCGTCAAACCTGCTAGGGGGATTTGAGAACACGTCACAGGGCAGCGCCGCCAGAAAATAGGCTAACGCCGCTTTGTTACTTCATGACGACGGTATCAATCGCGTGAACAACGCCATTCGATGCCATCATGTCGGCACCGGTCACGGTGGACTTGCCACCCTTGCTATCGGTCAGGACAATCTTTTCGCCGTCCATGCTCGCTTTCAATGTGCCATTCAGCGTTTTGACCGTTGCTGTGCCGTTGCCGTCCTTGATCATCTTGGCGAGATCAGCCGAAGTGACCTTGCCCGCAACGACATGATATTTCAGCACGTCACCGAGCTGTGTCTTCATGTCGGGCTTCATCAGTCCGTCGAGCGTTGCTTTATCGACCTTGGCAAAGGCAGCGTTGGTTGGCGCGAACACGGTGAACGGACCGGGACCCGACAATGTTTCGCCAAGACCAGCTGCGGTTACCGCACTGACCAGCGTTGATACGTCTTTATTGCCTTGCGCCATCGCAACGATGGTTTGTTCACCGGTTGCTGCCATGTCGCCTTCAGGTGCCATAGTTTCATCTTCTACGACCATAGTTTCTTCCGCAGGGGTTTCAGCCGTTTCGCTCTTTGAACAAGCCGACAGTGCCAACGCCGACATACCGGCGAGCAGGGCGAGATTAAGTGATTTCATGATTACGCGTCCTCTAGTTTTGGTTGTTACCGGTCATAGAAACGCGCTGGCTGACAAAAAGATGCAGCCACCATGCAAAATAACGCAAGACCAAGGCAGCTCGACTGGTTAGTTGGCACAGATGCCTGCCGGACCCGACACTATCGCAGAAAATTTGCGTGCCGCGACAGCGCGGTTGGCGGCAGTGAGCGAGACGCCGCGTCTGGACGCCGAGATATTGATGGCGCATGCACTGGGCTGTTCGCGCGCCGAAATGCTGATGCGGCAGCATGATTTGCAGGTGCCGGATAGCTTTGCCGCGCTGGTTGAACGGCGCGCCGGTGCAGAACCGGTGGCTTATATCCGGGGTGTGCAGGAATTTTGGGATCTGACGCTGACGGTAACCCCCGATGTGCTTATCCCGCGCGGCGATAGCGAGACGTTAATCGAGGTGGCGGTGGCAGCGTTTGCAGAGCGCGGCGAACCGAAACGGGTGCTTGACCTTGGC
>JANMPK010000018.1:0-3448 GCA_031369825.1 Sphingomonadales bacterium | reverse complement strand
GATTTGCTTTTGCGTGCGAGCATTTTCAGCTGCGACCGCAATCGGTGTTTGTGCAGGTATGCTGCTGCGTTGGAAGCGCGATACATCGCCGCCAGTTACATAGGTGCTTTTACCTGCTGTCGGCTGCTGGGTAGCGGAACGCATGATTGCTGCTTCTTGCTCTGCTGTTGCATCTGCCGGAATGTTGATCTCGCCAGAGGCTAAGGCCTGTTCCAGTTCAGCGGCATTGTCTGCCAATGCCCGCAGTGAGAGACTAAGCGTACCAATCGACTGCGCTACGGTAATTTTCTCGGCAATCCGTGGCGTGGCTTCTATCGTCACCAACTTATATTTGGAAACGACGGTATTGCCTTTGTCATCTACGCTAGGACGCGAACGCTGGTCGGTCGCCAATACGCGCAAATTGCGAATTATGGTTTCGGTCACTTTAAGCGGCGGACCGCCTGGACCCGAAATATTCTGGGTGAGAACCAAATCTACTCGGTCGCCGGGGAATACGAAACCGGCAACGCCGGTTAAAGCCGAAACCGGAACGGTGACGGCGCGCATGCCGGGACTCAAAGCCGCAGCCAGAAAGCCACGATCACCAGGCTTTACAAGCGAGCCTTGCGTGATTGGCTGTCCGGCGGTTACCGCATTGCGGACTACGGTTCCGATCAGCTCTTCTTGAGGAATGGCATTTTCACCCTCTTGGATGAAATAGGCTTCTTCAACCAGTTCTTCCGGCCAAGGCTGATAACGAAAGGCATCTGCTGTGATGATGGTTCCGACGGGCAATGCTCTGGTTGCGACCAAAACTTGCGGACCCGTTTTAACAGGGGCCGCAGCCACTGCCTTCGGTGCCGATGCACCAGTAAACATGCTGCGCGCCATGAAGGCGGTAATGGCGGCTATAAAAAGCGCGGCCACCAGCAATATGACTTTTTTCCTATCCATGACGAACTGTCCCCTGATTGAAGAACGCTATTTCACGTAAAATGGTTAAAAAACCGTTCACCGGTCATCCAGAGCCCGGCAAGCGAGATTGCAACGCCATAAGGTATGCGCGCGCGGCCAACCCCTTGACGAAGTTTGTGAATCATTAGAAAAACAATGGTTACTACGGCACCGAGCAGCGATGCATAAAGCACCATGCGCACAACATCGGTCCAAGGAAACCAAAGCGCGAGAGCCGCAAAAAGCTTCACATCTCCGCCACCCATCATGCCAAAACGGAACAGCAACGCGAAGAATGCGAAGATCGCTGCACCCGTGATCAGGTGGATGCCGATTTCATGTAGAGTAAAGCCGCCGCTAGCATACCAGTAAAGCGGTGCCGCAAGAGCAATGGGCAATGTTATCTTATTGAAAATAAGGCGATACCGTATATCGGTATAAATCGACATGATCAGTGCAATTGCCAATCCGGCAAGGAGTGCGTAAGCGAGATTATCAGTAGTCATACCGATGTTGTTAACCATCAAAGCTTGCCAAAAGGTAACTATGGACGCCACAAAATTGAAGTTTGATCGCCGGAGTATACCGGCAGATGCAACCGAGACCATGTGGGTAACCAGCGACGGCTGGCAAATCAGGCGAATTGATTGGAAACCGGCAGCAGTGCCCAGAGGGGCGCTGTTATTCCTCCCCGGGAGGGGTGACCATTACGAAAAATACCTTGAAACGCTTGAATATTATGCCGATGCCGGTTGGGCTGTTACGGCAATTGACTGGCGCGGGCAGGGCGGGTCTGGCCGCTTACTTGCCGATCAACATGTCGGCCATATTGACGATTTCGGGACATGGATCGCCGATCTTGCTGCATTTTGGCAGGTTTGGAAGGAATCGACACCGGGGCCTCATGTTGTGCTCGCGCATAGCATGGGCGGACATCTGGCAATGCGCGCGTTGGTTGAAAAGGCGATTGACCCTAAAGCTGTCGCCATGAGCGCGCCGATGCTCGGCATACAAACTGGCGGCTTGCCGCTGATGGTAAACCACGCCTTTGCCAAAATGATGTGCAAAATTGGTAAAGGTGAACAGGGTGCTTGGAAAGAAAGCGAAAAACCCATGTCGCCCATGAGTCTGCGCGAAAAGATACTGACGCATGATGATGACCGTTACCAAGATGAACTGGCATGGTGGAAGATCCGGCCCGAAGTGAAGCTGGGGCCACCCAGCTGGCACTGGGTCGAACGTGCTATTACATCAATCCGTATGCTGGACGAACTGGGCAGACTTGAAAGCGTTAAAACGCCAATTCTGTTATTGGCAACTACCGCCGATCAGCTGGTCAGTACGCCCCGGATTATAGAGGACAGCAAACGGTTGCCGAAAGTTGAAACGATGATTTTTGGTAAAGAAGCCGCGCATGAGTTGCTGCGCGAAGCCGATGACATACGCGACCAGTGTTTGGAACGGATTGATCAATTCTGGGATGAACACGCGCCGATATTATGACCGATTTTGACGTCGCTATCATAGGTGCGGGCATTGCTGGCGCAAGTATCGCGGCGGAAATCGCCGGTTCACATAGGGTATTGCTATTGGAAGCTGAGGCCCAGCCGGGCTACCATTCCACCGGACGGTCAGCGGCTTTTTGGGCAGAAAGCTATGGCGGACCTGATATCCAGCCTTTAACAACGGCTTCAGGCCCATTTCTTGCCAATCCACCCGCCGATTTCCATGATGGCGCTTTGATGCACCTACGCGGAGCATTGCATATAGGCACACCGGTCGATTCAGCCTTAGCACTAGGACTGCTTGCTGACTTTGAACGTAGCGGCGTGCGGTTAGAGCGACTGGATTACAGCGTTGCGGCGCAGCATGTGCCCGGTCTGCGGCAAGAATGGACAGAGGCATTATGGGAAGCCGATTGCTGTGACATCGACGTCGCCGGTCTGCACGCTGCTTATCTGCGGCAGGCGAAACGTAACGGCGCAAAGCTATTTTGCAATGCTGCATTGAAGAAGGCCAGATGGCAAAACGGTGCGTGGCATATTGACACCGGTGCTGGCGGATTTACGGCCTCAATCCTGGTCAACGCAGCGGGAGCGTGGGCAGATGGTGTCGCAACAATGGCGGATGTCGAGACGCTCGACATTAAACCGTATCGTCGCAGTATTGTCCAATTGGCGGTTGAGCCACTTGCCCCGGCCGCATTGCCTTTGGTTATTGGCTTGGACGGCAGCTTTTACTTTAAATCGGATACCGGTGGTCGCCTCTGGCTAAGCCCGCACGACGAAACTTTGTGCGCGCCGTGCGATGCTGCGCCCGAAGAGATTGATGTCGCCATCGCAATCGACAGGTTGCAGCAGGTTGTAGATTGGAAGATCGGGCGCGTTGAACATAAATGGGCGGGCTTACGTAGCTTTGCCCCTGACCGGTTACCGGTTATCGGCCGCGATTCGAATGTTCCGGAATTCAACGTGCTGCTTGGCCTGGCACTGAAAGCCGATGACGCCTTCGG
>JANMPK010000161.1:0-4819 GCA_031369825.1 Sphingomonadales bacterium | reverse complement strand
CCCCTATGCCACGCTGAACGTGCCAGACCCGGTTGCGGTCGTAGTCGATAGCTTCGGTCCGCAATGGGCTTGGCTTGCCAAAACCATAAAAGTCGGTGCGATTATCGGCCTGACGTCTGTTGTGCTCGTCCTGATGTATGCGCAAACACGCATTTTCTACACGATGGCGCGCGACGGATTGCTCCCGAAGATTTTCTCGAAGGTGCATCCGAAGTACCAAACGCCTTATGTCAACACGCTGCTGGTCGGCACGATTACCGCGTGCGCCGCTGGGTTCTTCGACATCAATGTGTTGGGCGATATGACCTCGGTCGGCACGCTGGCGGCGTTCGCCATTGTCTGTCTGTCGGTCATCTACCTGCGTCGTGCAGCACCCGATCTGCCGCGTGGCTTCTCGGTTCCGCTCTACCCGATCGTACCGATCCTCGGCATCCTGTCATGCCTATATCTCATCACGACGGTGCCATATAATGTGCTGATGTTCTTCGTATATTTCCTGATGGGGGCGGTTGCGCTCTACTTCATCTACGGCATGCGCAATTCCAACCTGCAGCATGACCAGTTGCAGGACGATGCACCCGACATGGGCGAGTTCCCGGGGCCGGTCATCGACTGAGCGATTACGTCATCTGAAAGTTGAGGGGCGCTTCGGCGTCCCTTTTCTTTTGTCCTTTTCTCTAACTGCGCGGATTGGTCGGGATCGACTGTGTCGTGCCGGGTCGGGTAAACAGCTTGCCCTTTTCGCACCACAGCACCAGCGCAAGCGCCGCCAGTCCGCAAAACAGAAAGCCCAATGCGACCGGCGTGACGCTGCCATCGAATTGTTGGCCGATGGCCGCACCGATGGAGGCGGCAAGCACGGTTCGCACCGAAGTCTGGAATGAAGATGCAGCCCCTGCGACGTCGCCAAATGGTGTCATGGCAATCGACGAGAAGTTGGAACCTATAAAGCCCACCATTGCCATATTGGCTGTCAGCAAGAATAAAAACAGCGGCAATGATGTCGGCGCAAGTTCGGCTGCGGCCAATTGCAACCCGCCTAGGATGATGAACGTGATCAGCGCAGTCTGTGACACCCGCCGCGCGCCAAAGCGCTCGACGATCCGGGCGTTGGTGAAATTGGACACCGCAATGCCAATGGCCACAATCGCAAATCCGATCGTGAAAAATTCTTTGGCATTGAAGACCTTATCGAACATCTGTTGCGAGCTGTTCAAATAGCCGAATAGCGAGCCTTGGACGATGCCCGCGCCAAGCATATATCCCGCTGCATTGCGGTTGGTCACAACCTTTTTCCATGCCTTGGCCAGTGCATGCGGTTCGATTGGAATTACATTTTCGGGTGCCAAAGTTTCGGGCAACCGTCGATAGACCCAGATTGCGGCCGCCACCGCCATAAACGCCATCAGATCGAAAATGGTCCGCCATCCGGCAAACAGCAGCACCAGCTGGCCTACCGTCGGCGCGATTATCGGAACGATCATGAAGATAAGGAAGATGGTCGACATCCGACGCGCCATCGCATCGCCTTCGAACTGGTCGCGGATGACCGAAATCACCAACACGCCCATCGCGGCCGCCAGTAGCCCGTGGGCAAAGCGCATCGCCAGCAATATTTCAAAGCTTGGCGATATCGAGCAAGCCAAAGAAAACACTGCCGCGCCGATGGTCGCGATTAACAGGATCGGCTTGCGGCCATACCGGTCCGATAACGGTCCGTAAACCAACGCGCCTAGGCCAGTTCCGGCAAGGAACACCGAAATTACATGCTGAATGTCATTCGCATTCCTGACCGCCAAGCCTTCGATCATTGCCGGAAACGCAGGGAGCATCGCGTCAATAGCGAGCGCGTTGAGCGCCATCAGTGACGCCATCATTACAGTGAGTTCGCGCGGACCGATGGCTTTTTTCTGGGGGAGGGGAGAGTGCATGACTTAATTATGCTGCACTCGCACAAAATTAGCCACCCGCTAAATCGGTTAAATTAAACCAGCGCTCCGCATGCTGGAAAAGCCGTCTTTGCCAATGATGATATGGTCGTGGACGGAAATGTTGAAGCCCTTGGCAGCGTTGATAATGTCGCGGGTCATGGCGATATCCTGACGACTGGGCGCGCTGTCGCCGCTCGGGTGGTTGTGGACCAGGATGATTGCGGACGCCCCCTGGTCCATCGCGCGGCGGACGACTTCGCGGGTATAAATCGCGGCCTGGTCCACCGACCCTTCGCTCGCGACCTCATCACGGATCAGCATGTTCTTGCTGTTGAGATAAAGCGTGCGCACACGCTCGATGGTCAGATGCGCCATGTCGGCACGCAGGTAATCGAGCAGCGATTGCCACGATGCCAGCACCGGTTGTTCGCGCACCGGTTCGCTCAGTAACCTGAGCGCAGAGACCTGAACAATTTTTAGCGCCGCCGTGCTGGTCTCGCCCATTCCGGGTTGCCGCATGATGCTTTCTGCGTCAGCGGTAAGCAGCGCCGATAGTCCACCAAATTCTGCTAATAATTGCTTGGCCAATTCTTTTGTATCGCGACGCGGAATGGCGAGTGCTAGCAGATATTCGATCAGTTCATGGTCATGCAGCCCGTCATTTCCCTGCTCGAATAAACGCTTGCGAAGCCGACTACGATGACCTGTGCCGTGATGTTCGGCTTTTTCTGGACTATCCGCCATCATGCAACCTCGCTGGAATCTCAAACCATTTCAGCGATTTTTGTCCATGTGGCAAGCCACTTGGCAACAATGTGCGTTGCAACCTAACCTGCTTTCCCGCATTTACAATTCATGCAGGATGCCGCCGACGAACTATTGACGGTCGATATTGAACCGGGGCCGTTTCGCGGACGACGTCTGAAACGGCGGATATTCGGCGCGGTGCTATTATTAATGGGGATCATGCTGGCGATTGCTTATTGGCAGCGCAACAGCATCGCCGACCGCTTTGTAGAACGCGAACTTGAGAGCCGCGGCGTCAGGGCGACCTACACAATCGAAGAAATAGGTTTGCGCACACAGCGGCTGCGTAACGTAGTGATCGGCGATTCGGCTAATCCTGACCTGACAGCAATGCTCGTGGAAATCGACGTGTCGCTAAATTTTTCAGGGGCGACAATGCGTGACGTTCGGGCAAGCGGTGTGCGGGTGAAGGGGCGCTATGTTGACGGCAAACTCAGTTTTGGCGAGTTGGACAAATTTGCTGATCCCACGTCAACAGAACCGTTCGATTGGCCTGACATCGGGGTGGTCATTAAAGATGCACAAGCGCGGATCGAAACGCCTTGGGGGGTGATCGGTGCCGGGTTGCAGGGCAAAGGGTTATTGCGCAATCGCTTCGTGGGTGACCTGTCTCTGCGCGCACCCAAAATTGCCTATGGCGATTGCGGCGTTCCAAATGCGCGATTTGACGGACAGTTGCTACTCGAATGGCGCCGGCCGCGATTGATTGGTCCGATAACTGCGACTAGGATTGACTGCAAGGATGCGCGGCTGGCTGTCACTGCTCCGGCATTACAAGCCGATGTCCGTTTATCCGAAAAATTTGACAAATGGCTGGGTGATATTGGCTTTGCAGCGCGTGCAGCAAGCTATGGCGATATCGCGCTTACCAAGCCGGTCGGGATGGTTTCCGTAGATGGCGGCTTGGCGCGGACCAATTTCACGCTGGCGCTTGATCGCACCGGATTACGCAGCAAGCCGCTAACGCTCGAACAACTCGCAATCAACGCCAAGGGCTATGCGGGCTGGAATGCTGGCGAGCTAAACGGATCTGTTGAGGGGGATGCAAGGGTCAGGGGTGGTACGCTCGACAAGGGAACGCTTGGCAGCCTTGATAGCATCGCCGCGCAGACCAAAGACACGCCGATCGGGCCTTTGCTTGCCCGCATCGCACCCGCACTTGAACGGGCGGGCGACCGTTTTGACGGGCAGCTCGATTTTGATGCTTACCAGAACGCAGCGCGCGACACCGGCGTCACGGTAAACGGGTTGGCGCTCAATACCGCTTCAGGAGCGCGGGTCCGACAGGGTGGTGCGCTGGTTCTGCAAAGCGGGGCAAATGGCTGGCGGCTGGGTTCGCCGGTTGATCTGGCGATCAACGGACGTGATTTGCCCGATGTAAGGCTGGCGCTTCGGCAATCGAGCGGAGACGCATGGAGTGGCAATCTGGTTATTGCACCTTACGCTGCCAGCGGCGCGAGCCTAGCGGTGCCAAATCTTGCCTTTAATGGACGGCCGGGGGGCACATGGGCGTTCGACGGGCAAGCGAGGCTATCGGGACCGTTGCCTGGCGGCATGATCAGTGGGTTGGCGTTGCCAATTGACGGTCGCTATGACGGTCGCGGTTTTGCACTCTATAATGCCTGCCAAAATGTCCGCTTTGATAGCGCGAAGATTTCGACGCTGACCCTGCGGGGCCAAAGCATGCGCTTATGCCCTGATCGCGGCGGCTCAATGCTAACTGTCGGAAGCAAAGGCACGCGTTTTGCCACCAACATTTCCAACCTCGCCGCAAATGGTATGCTGGGCAGCACCCCGATCAGTGCGAACAGCGCCAACGTCCGCGTTAGCTTGTCGGACGGGTTCACCGCGCGTGATGTCAAAGTTGCTTTGGGCCGTGACACCGGGCTGACGACTTTTAATGTTGCGGCTTTAACCGGTGATTTCGGTAGCAATGCTATTACCGGCACATTGTCCAGCGGGTCGGGGCAAATTGCCAATGTGCCGTTGTTGATCGACGAGGCCGCAGGGAATTGGCGGTATTTGAATAATATCCTCAACCTCGATGCGAGCCTTCGCGTGCTCGATGCCGCCGATGTCGA
>JANMPK010000471.1:0-9035 GCA_031369825.1 Sphingomonadales bacterium | reverse complement strand
CTCAATCGCGCCCTCCAGCATGGTATATGCAGAGAACACGCGCAGAGGGACGAAGGGGACATAGACCATATTGCTATGTTAAATGACCTGCGCGATTCGACAACGGGTTTGGTCGGCTTTGCTGTGGACAATCACGCAGGTTGCGCGAGCAGCTTTTCAATATCCTTCGCCAACGCCTCAGGCTTCACCTGCGGGCCGTGCCGTGCGACCACCTCGCCCTTTTTGTTGACCAGAAACTTGGTGAAGTTCCACTTTATTCCGCGTGAACCCATCAGGCCCGCTTGCTGCTGCTTCATATAAGCCCAAAGCGGGTCAGCGGCTGCGCCGTTGACATCAACCTTGGCCATCAATGGGAAGGTCACGTCATAGGTCAGCGAGCAGAAATTCTTGATCTCTTCCTCGTCACCCGGTTCTTGCGACCCGAACTGGTTGCAGGGGAAAGCGATGACTTCAAACCCTTGGCTTTCATATTTGCGGTGCAGCGCCTCCAACCCTTCATATTGCGGCGTGAAACCGCATTTGGACGCGGTGTTGACGACCAGCAGAACTTTGCCTTTGTAATCGGCAAGATTCTGGCTTTTGCCGCCGGGTAGGGCTGCGGTGAAATCAAAAACGCTCATTTTGTCCTCCTTCAAATTGCCGTCAGCACACCGTCATGCAGCCTGACCACGCGGTCCATCTTTGCCGCCATCCGCTCATTATGCGTGGCGACCAGTGCCGACGAGCCTTCATCGCGCACCAATGCCATAAATTCGGCCAAAACAATATCGGCGGTTTTTTCATCGAGATTGCCGGTTGGCTCATCGGCCAGCACCAACTTTGGCCGGTTGGCGAGCGCGCGGGCGACGGCGACACGTTGCTGTTCGCCACCAGATAACTTCGACGGACGGTGATGCAGCCGTTCAGCAAGGCCAAGTTTGCCCAGTAACTCAGTCGCCCGTTCGCTGGCTTCTTCTAAACTAAGCCCCGCAATCATCTGCGGTAAAATGACATTTTCGATCGCATCAAAATCGGGAAGCAAATGATGGAACTGATAGACAAAGCCCAGTTTCTGCCGGCGTATTTCGGTGTGGCGGTCGACGCTTGACGCGCTGGCTTCCTCGCCGTCGATTTTGATCGAGCCCGAAAAGCCGCCTTCGAGCAAGCCCACGGCCTGAAGCAAGGTCGATTTGCCCGAACCCGAAGGACCGAGCAAAGCAACCATCTCGCCCTTGGCAATCGAGAGGTTGACGCCGCGCAGCACGTGGATGGTTAAATCGCCCTGCACGAATTCGCGGCGCACATTGGCGAGTTCGACAATATTACTCATAACGCAGCACCTGCACAGGATCGGTGCTTGCCGCCTTCAGCGCCGGATATAGCGTGGCAAGGAAGCTGAACAATAACGCCAGACTGCAAATCGCCAGCACCTCGAACGGGTCGGTGCGTGATGGCAGCTCGGTCAGGAAGCGGATCGAGGGGTCCCAAAGATTTTGTCCGGTTAGGAATTGAATGCCATTAACCATAGACTGACGGAAATAGAGGAAAATAAAGCCAAGGATCATCCCCGCGACAATTCCTGCCGAGCCGATCAGGACGCCCACCGTCATGAAAATCTTGAGCAATGACTGCCGCGACGCGCCCATTGTTCGCAATATTGCAATGTCGCGCGTCTTCGCACGAACCAGCATGATCAACGAAGACAGGATGTTGAATACTGCCACCAACACGATAATCGACAGCACGACAAACATCGCCACCCGCTCAACCGCCAGCGCCTCAAACAATGATGCGTTCATCGTTTTCCAATCGACAATCATGCCCTTGTTGGCGATTTTGGGCAGCAGCGGTTCCAATATCTGCGTTACTTTGTCAGGGTCTTTCGTCTTGATTTCGATCATCCCGATCTGGTCACCAAGCAACATCAATGATTGCGCATCCTCAATCGGCATCACAACAAATGCCTTGTCATAATCATAGACGCCAATTTCAAATATCGCCGAGACCTCATACGATATTTCGCGCGGAACCGTGCCGAATGGAGTGCTGCGGCCCTGAGGATTTGTAATCGTCACCATCTGGCCAACTTGCAAACCGAGATTTTGCGCAAGCCGCGATCCCATCGCCACGCGTCCGCTACCAACGCTCAGACTATCCATACTTCCCGCGACGGTTTTACCCTTCAGCGTATCGTTGCGCCGAATGTCCTTTACGCTCATCCCGCGCATCAATATCGCTTCAAACCGGCCATTATAGGTAGCGAGCAAGGGCTGTTCGATCAGAGCAGTAGCATCGGTCACACCCGGCGTATTTTTGGTATCGTCGAGTATCTGGCGCCAATCCTGAAGCCGCCCGCCATAGCCCTGAATCACCGCATGGCCGTTCAGCCCGACAATCTTGTCGAAGAGCTCGGCGCGAAAACCATTCATCACACTCATCACGATAATCAAAGCAGCAACGCCGAGTGCGACTGCAACCAAGCTGATAGTGGCGACAAGAAAAATGAACCCTTCGCCTTTGCCAGGCAAAAGATAGCGTTTGGCGACCATCCGTTCGTAACGCGACAGAATCATTTAGCGGACATTTTGTATGAAAATCTCATGTGCGCCGCTAATAGGTTGCCCCCAACTGGCTGGCAAGCATTGTTGCGTCTGTGCAACAGGATTTGAAAAAGCGTCAGTCTGATGAAGCTTGTCGTTGCAATCATCGCTTCATCGGAGGATTACTCCACTCGAATTCGTCGACCGCCAAGTGGCCGAGGGTTCAGGGGGAAAATTCAGACCCGCCGGTGGGGACCGGCAGAGGACTGAACACTGCGCTAGCAAAGCTGCAATGCGAGGCCGTCCGGATAATTCCGGGCGGTCTTGTTTTTTGACCCTTGCATTTTCTTGCGCCTTTCCCATTTTATCATCTGGAGGCCTGAAAAGGCTCCAAAGACTAATACCGGGCGCTGCTTATGTGGGTCCGGCACCAAACCAGATTGCTCATATAGGAGAATTTGTAATGCACCGTTTTGATTTCACCCCTTATCGCCGTAATACCGTCGGTTTTGACCGGCTGTTCGAACTGCTTGAAAACTCGGGCCGCGCGGCGCAAAATGAAAATTACCCGCCGTTCAACATCGAACGCACTGGCGAGAATGAATATCTGGTGACGGTAGCCGTCGCCGGGTTCAAACCCGAAGAGATCGACATCACAGCACAGCAAAATGTGCTAGTAGTCGCAGGCAGCAAAGAAAGCGAAAGCAACGACAATCGCGATTTCCTGCACATGGGTATTGCCAACCGCAACTTTGAACGCCGGTTCCAGTTGGCCGACCATATCCATGTAACCAACGCCGACCTCTCAGATGGCCTGCTGTTGATTTCGCTGGTACGCGAAGTGCCTGAAGCACTGAAGCCGCGTAAAATTTCGATTGGTGGCCAGGCCGCACCTACAGTCATCGAACACGACGCCGAAACGAAGAAAAAGGGCGGCAAAGCTGCCTAAGCTATACAATATTCGGGGCGGCTGATCGCTCAGCCGCCCAGGGCACTATAAGGTGCCCCCTCACTAATCATTAGCCCGGGTCGCAAATGGGCCAATGACATCATGAAACTACATTATAATGTGTAATGTGACAGGCAGTTACAAATATTGTATAAATGCGACAAGCCCTAGCAATATTCGCACTGTGTTATTTTTACCTGATATAGTTAAACCAGTCGGCTTTGTTTTACCGCTGCCTCGATAAAGCTCGCAAACAATGGATGCGGAGCGAATGGACGTGATTTTAGCTCTGGATGGAACTGCACGCCGATAAACCACGGATGATCAGGGCGTTCCACAATTTCCGGCAACTCACCATCTGGCGACATACCGCTAAACACCAGCCCGCCTTGTTCAAGCGCCGACTTATAGTGCACGTTCACTTCATAGCGGTGCCGGTGCCGTTCGGATATATCGGTTGCCGCGTATATGCTCGCAACATGGCTGTTGCCCGTCAGTTTGGCATCATAAGCACCAAGCCGCATCGTCCCGCCCAAATCGCCGCCCGCTTCGCGCTTTTGCAAGCCTTCTTCGCCCATCCATTCGGTGATGATGCCGACAATAGGCTCGTTAGTTGGGCCAAACTCGGTGCTGGAGGCATCCATTATACCGACTGTATTGCGTGCGCCTTCGATACACGCCATTTGCATACCAAGACATATCCCGAAAAAGGGCACCTGACGTTCACGCGCGAATTTGACCGAGGCGATTTTACCCTCTGACCCACGCTCGCCAAAACCGCCGGGTACAAGAATGGCGTTCATAGGCTCAAGCGCTGCTGCAATGTCATTTTCGGATTGTTCGAACAATTCGGCATCAATCCATTTGATATTGACCTTCACCCGGTTGGAAAGCCCACCATGCACCAATGCTTCGTTCAGCGATTTATAAGCATCGGCAAGGCCGACATATTTGCCGACCACGCCGATAGTGACTTCGCCTTCAGGGTTGGTTTGACGATCAATGATGTCGGTCCAGCGGGACAGGTCAGGCTCGATACTGCTGTCCAAACCGAACGCGCGCAGCACTTCGTTATCTAGGCCTTCCGCATGATATTGCAGCGGCACAGCGTAAATGCTTTTCGCGTCGAGGGCGGGAATAACCGCCTCTTTGCGGACGTTGCAGAATGCTGCAATCTTGGCCCGCTCGTTTTCGGGTAGCGGATGTTCGCAGCGGCACAGCAAAACATCAGGCTGTATACCTAGCGACGTTAATTCGCGCACGCTATGCTGCGTTGGCTTGGTCTTTAACTCGCCTGCTGCAGCGATATAGGGCACCAAAGTAACATGGACCGACAAAGTCCGGTCGCGCCCCAGTTCATTGCGCAACTGGCGGATGGCTTCGATAAACGGCAGCGATTCGATATCACCAACAGTCCCGCCTATTTCGCACAGTACAAAATCCAGATCATCGGTTTCGGCAAGTGCAAATTCTTTGATCGCATCGGTGACGTGAGGAATGACCTGCACCGTAGCACCCAGATAGTCACCGCGCCGTTCGCGCTGAATGATGTTCTGGTAAATACGGCCAGAGGTTACATTGTCCGATTGCCGAGCCGAAACGCCGGTGAAGCGCTCATAATGACCGAGATCAAGGTCGGTTTCCGCCCCGTCGTCGGTTACATAAACTTCGCCGTGCTGATAAGGTGACATCGTCCCCGGATCGACATTCAGATAAGGATCGAATTTCCTGATGCGCACACGGTATCCGCGCGCTTGCAAAAGGGCAGCAAGCGATGCTGCCATAAGACCTTTGCCAAGCGAGGAGACCACGCCGCCGGTGATAAAAATGAACCGCGTCATGGGAGGAAAGGCTTAAAGCGCCTTTGCCCCAAATGACAAGCGGGCGAATCTATTTCAGCAAAATAAAATTGTGGGCAAAACCGAATGTATCGGTCGAAAGCCTTTTATTTATCGAGTGGAACCGCATCGTTTGCAGGAGCTGCCTTATCCGTTGTCGCCGGTGTTGCGGCGGGATTAGCGGCAGGCGCTGTTGGCGAAGTGACGCCGCCTGTTGGAACTTCTGTACGCTTCAACGTATCGTCAATGCCGCCAGGGCCGCCATTTTGAGCAGCGACAAACGCCAAAGCGACGGCAAGACCGATAAACAATGTCGCCAATATCGTCGTTGCGCGCGTCATAAAGTCAGCAGCACCACGCGCAGACATAAGGCCAGATGGGCTACCGCCCATACCAAGCCCGCCGCCTTCAGAGCGTTGCATGAGGATGACGCCTACCAATGCAGCGGCGATAATACCCTGAACAACGATGAGAAAATGAAAAAGGCCCATGTTCAACTTCCGAAATTAAAGCGGCTAATCAGCCAATGATGCCGTCCACATAGCGATTGACATATCAATCTTCAAGCTATTCAGAAGAACTGGCTGCCGCCGCCAAAATCGGTTCGAATTTTGCCGCAGTCAGGCTGGCTCCACCAATCAGACCACCGTCTACATTGGGGATAGCGAGCAGCATTGCTGCGTTATCGCCGTTCATCGAGCCGCCGTATAATATGTGAATATCGCGCGCTGCATCACCAAAGCGCCCCACTAACTGGGCGCGGATGGCTGCGTGCATCTCGGCCACGTCCGAATCCGCAGGAATACGTCCGGTACCGATCGCCCATACAGGTTCATATGCGACCGAAGGCCAGTTGCCGTCGCTGTCAGCGGGTAATGACCTTTCCAGCTGGCCCAAGACGATAGCCTGCGCCTGTCCGGCGTCGCGCTCTTGCAAAGTTTCACCTACACACACGATAACGCGAAGACCCGCTTCGCGCGCTGCGGTTGCTTTGGCGCATATCTGTAGGTCTGTTTCGTGCTGTGCCGCGCGCCTTTCGCTATGCCCTATTATTGTCATTACCGCGCCAGCATCAAGGAGCATAGCAGCCGATACACAGCCGGTATGCGCCCCGGTTGTTTCCATATGACAATCCTGCCCACCGAAATCGAAACCCGGAACATGGCCAGTCGCCCGTCCGATCAGCGTGGCGGGTAAACATAGTGCTGCGTCGGCAGCGCTGTGGAGGCTTGCAGCACCCGCAATCAGTGTAATTTCAGCAAGATCGGCTGAGGTGCCGTTCATTTTCCAGTTGCCCACAATCAATTTGCGCATTTGCCATTCCCATTTTCTAATCTGCGCCCCCATTGCATGCGAATATAGTGTCTTTGCAAGCATGCTTCCCCGCTTGATTGCTAGAACCTTGCCGCCTAAAGCGGCTGCCAAGCTGAAAAGGCCGCTTTCAACAACAGGATGACACTAATCCATGATTACCTTCATTCGCTCGCTTATCAACTCGCGCTGGGGAGCCGTCGTCGCACTGGCCTTCATCGGCATGATCGCGCTGGCCTTTGCTTTGGGTGATGTCACTGGATCAAATAGCTTCGGCGGGCTAAGTGGCGGCAATGTGGCTAGCGTTGGCGACAGGAAGATCGCGCTAGGCGAATTCAACGACGCGATGGACAACCGCTTGAGAGCAGAACGCAAAGACAATCCGACGCTTGATATGGCGCGCTTTGTCGAAGGTGGTGGGCTCGATTCGACACTTGAGCAACTTGTAAACCGATACGCTTTGGCTGTGTTTGGCGACAAATACGGTGTTGCCGTTAGCAAGCGATTGATCGATTCCGAAATCCTGAAAATCCCCGGCGCCAAGGGCCTTGACGGTAAATATAGCGACGAAGCATTCCAAGCGTTTCTGCAGCAACTTGGGCTGTCGGAAAAAATGGTCCGCGATGATTTGACGCAAAATTTATATGCGCAGCAGATATTGCCTGTGGCTGCAAGTGGCCCGGGGGCACCTGACAGCTTGGTATTGCCTTATGCTTCGTTGCTGCTTGAAAAGCGTAATGGCCAAGTAGCGGTAATCCCGTCTGCGGCCTATTTTCCTAAAGAGGCGCCAAGTGACGCTGTGCTATCGCAATATTACAAAACCAACGCTGCCAAATTCACGATTCCAGAGAAACGCGCGATCAACTACGTTTTGTTTGACGCCGATGTGGTCGCTGCCAAAGCCAGGCCCAGCGATGCCGACATCGCAGCCTTTTACAAAACCAATGCTTCCCAATATGCAGCGTCGGAAACGCGTGATATAAGTCAGATCATCGTGCCAACAGAGGCCGCCGCAAAATCTGTTGCTGACAAAGTCGCCAAGGGTCAGTCCTTGGCTGCGGTCGCCAGCGAACTCGGCCTATCGGTCACCACAACGTCCAGTGCCACCCGCGCTGCTTTGACTTCAGCTGGTTCAAAACAAGTCGCTGACGCCGTTTTTGCTGCAACGCAAGGCACGCTTGCCACACCAAGTCGTGGCAAATTGGGTTGGTTTGTCGTCCGTGTCGATAGCATCAAGCAGGTCGGTGCACGTCCGCTTGCTGCCGTTCGTAGCGAAATCGAAACAGCATTGACCGCCACACGCCGCGAAGAAATGCTCGCCGACCTAACCGCCGAGATGGAAGATGCTTTTGCAAACGGCAGCAGTATTACTGACGTTGCGAAAGCAAATGGCCTGTCTGTCGAGACATCGCCAAAGCTTCTTGCCAATGGCCAGAATACCGCCAATCCGGCGTATAAGCCGATCCCCGAAATGCAAGTCATTCTACCCGCCGCATTCCAGATGGAAAAGGACGGCGATCCTCAATTGATCGAGATTGTTCCGGGACAACGCTTTGCGATGATTGCGATTGCCGATTTCGAAGAAGCAGCGCCGCCACCACTTACTGCGGTGCGTCCGATTGTCGAACAACAATGGGCGTTGTCCGAAGGTGCAAAGAAAGCGCGCACAGCGGCCGATCAAGTCCGCAAAGCTATTGATAGCGGCAAACCGATGGCCGAAGCGCTAGCGTCGCTTGGCATTCAATTGCCTGCGGTGGAATCGCTGTCGGGTACACGCGCGGAGTTGAGCAAAGAAGGCCAGCCGATTTCGCCGCCCCTTTCGCTGATGTTCGCAATGAAAAAAGGCACGGCCAAGATGCTGCAAGCCCCCGGTAATCGCGGGTGGTTTGTGGTCTATCTGACCGAAGTTTTTAAAGGCGACGCCAGTGGAAATCCGGATATGCTAAAAACGCGCAAGATCGAAATGACGGGGATACTACAGCAGGAATATGCCGCGCAACTGATCGCTGCTGCGGCCAAAGATGTTGGCGTCGAGAAGAACGAAAGCGGCATCGCTGAATTGCGCACGCGCCTGACCAATCGTGACGGCAATTAAGCCAAGTCTTGTTTGGCGCAGACGGATAGCCGATACCGAAACGCCGGTATCGGCAGCTCTGAAGCTGTTTGAAGCGGAACGCGGCGATTTCATTTTAGAATCGGTTGAAAACGGCGAAACGCGCGGGCGGCATAGCATGATTGGCATTGCCCCCGACTTGGTGTTTCGTGCGGCTGGCAGCGTCGCGGAAATCAACGCGCACTGGTTGACCGACCGCGACGCATTTGCCACCGAGCCCCTACCCGCCTTGGACGCGCTGCGCGCGCTCGCTGAACGGTGTCGCATGGATATTCCAGAGGAAATCCCTCCCGCCCTTGCCTGTC
>JANMPK010000465.1:0-4651 GCA_031369825.1 Sphingomonadales bacterium | reverse complement strand
AATCCAACCGCCATTCCGGCCATCATATCCGAAATGTTTGGCCGCGCGGTTGTCAGGCCTCCCTATGGCGGCCATCCACGCGTTGCCATTTACGGCTTGCTGGAGGCACGGATGCAGCATGCCGACTTTGTCATTTGCGGTGGGCTGAATGAGGGCAGTTGGCCGCAAATGGCGCAGCCCGACCCCTGGCTAGCGCCTGCAATCCGGCGGCATCTGGGGCTGGCGACGCTTGACCGCAATATCGGTCTGTCGGCGCATGATCTTTCAACCGCGCTGGGTGCCAAAGACGTCCTGATAACCCGCGCTGTGCGCGACCGTAGCGGCCCGACGGTGGCATCGCGCTTCATGCTGCGGATCAAGGCGTTTCTTGGTGAGCAGTTCCGTGTCGAGAATGCAGCAATAGACTATGCTCAAGGCCTTGATCGGCCAGTGGGGCCTATGTTGCCAGCCAACCGCCCAAAACCGATGCCAAGTGCAGACCAACGCCGGGTGAAGATTTCTATCACCGACTTCGACCAACTAAAATCCGACCCGTTTGGTTTCTATGCCAAAAAGATATTGAAATTGCGCGTTCTGGACGCCGTTGATGCCGAACCGAGCCATGCTTGGCGGGGAACATTGGTGCACGACATATTGCAAAAATGGTTCGATGAAGATGGCTGCGAACCCACAGGGCTAATGAAGCGCGCTGAGGCTTTGCTGACCGACCACGATCTCGACCCCGTGCTGCGCGCTTTGTGGCAACCCCGGATCGCCGAAGGGTTGCGATGGATAGCGACAGAGACGGTGCGGTTACAAGCCGAGGAAGGCCGCCGCTTGTTGGTCGCCGAGCAAGAGGGCGAAATGGAAGTGTCCGGCGTGAAAATCACCGGACGCGCCGACCGGATCGACCGACTGGCCGACGGCACCCTTGCGATTATCGATTACAAGACCGGGATGCCCCCAAAGACCAGGCAGGTCACAGCGGGCTATGCGCTGCAGCTTGGGCTGGTCGGCTTGATGGCGGAATGCGGAACGATAGACGGTGTATCAGGCACGGCATCGCGCTTCGAATATTGGAGCCTTGCCAAAGACAAAGGGTCGTTTGGACATATTGCCGTTCCGACCAGCAAAAAGCCAACCGACAACAAAATCGAAGCGTCCGATTTTGTCGCATTTGCCCTGCGCGAGGTTGAAGCAGCACTGGCGACCTGGATCAATGGCAATGCCGCTTTCACCGCAAAGCTGCATCCCGAATATGCCAAGTTTGAAGATTATGACCAATTGATGCGGTTACAGGAATGGAATGGTCGCCAGCCGATTGTCGATGGTGATTCTCCATGAGTGGCACAGCATCCGACAAGCAATTGAAGCCGTTAATCACGGCACAGCTGGATGCGGTTGAACCGCGCGATGATATCTGGCTCAGCGCGTCTGCCGGCACCGGCAAGACACAGGTTCTGACGGCGCGTGTGATCCGTCTGTTGCTCGAAAAGGACGTCGAGCCCGAAAATCTGCTGTGCATCACTTTCACCAAGGCCGGTGCTGCCGAAATGGCGGGGCGGATCAACCAGTTGCTGGCGTCATGGGTGCAGATGAAGGGCGCGGAGCTTGCGATTGACCTGAAAGCAATTGGTGCTGACTATGGGCTACCCACCCAAACCGAAGCGCGAAAGCTGTTCGCCAAGGTGCTGGATGCCCCGGGTGGAGGCTTGCAGATCATGACGATCCACAGTTTCTGCCAGTCGTTATTGGGTAGCTTTCCCGTAGAGGCTGGTCTGGTTCCCGGTTTCAAGCCGATTGAAGGCCGCGAATATCAAGAGCTGTTGGCCGATGCTTTGTCAGAAATGATTATCGCGGCGGAAGATCGCGGTGACTTGATTAACAATTTACAATCCATGAGCCTTGAGATGGGCGAAGAAGCAGCGCGCAAATTCCTGCATAAATGTGCGGGTGTGCCTGAGGTTATGGCCGGGATTCCCGATGATAAGGGTGCGGTTATTTGGGCGAGAGCTGTTGCAGGTGTTGGTTTTAAAGGGCCATTGCATGTGCATCTAGATGTTACGTTCGCCGACCACGCAATCGACCGATCCTCGATAGTCTCGATTGCCCAAATGAATCGTGAGTGGGGCGCCGCGACTGGGTTGAAGCGAGCAGCAAAAATTGACGAATGGCTGCGGTTGGAGCCGGTAGAGCGAGGACTGTCGCTGGTAGATTTGCACTCCTGTTGGTGGAACAAAAGCAAAGACGAGCCGCAGACGCAAACACGAGGGCAAGTCCCGCAGGTTGACGCATATAAAGGCATTGCCTTTGATCTTGCCAATTGGACAAAGGCGAATCTGGATGAACTGACGCGTTCTGCTTACGCCGACCGACTGGCCAAGGCATTGCTCGTCGGTAAAGCGTTCGCTGTGCAATATGGCGAATGCAAGCATGCTTTAGGTGTTGTTGATTTTGACGATATGATCCGCAAAACTGCCGATTTGCTCAACACCGCAAACATGGCTGATTGGGTGCGCTACAAACTGGACCGGCAGATCGACCATATATTGGTCGATGAAGCGCAGGACACCAACACCGCGCAATGGGACATCATCAGTGCGCTCAGCGACGATTTTTACAGCGGCATGGGTGCCAACACAGAAAACCCACGCACGATATTCTCGGTCGGTGATTTCAAACAGGCAATTTACGGGTTTCAAGGCACCGCCCCCGAACGCTACCGCGAAGGGCGGGACAGGTTCGCAGCGAAGATTACCGATGCCGGATCAGAGCTGAAATTATTGCCGCTTTCGCAAAGCTTCCGTTCGACGGCACCTATATTGGATTTTGTGAACGCGGTTATCTGTGCCGTTGGCCCTGAAAATTTTGGCATTAATGACGAAATTGAAGATCATTTCAGCGCGAAGCCGTCTTTTGGCTTGGTCGAATTATTGGCCCCAATATCCGCAGGTGTAAGCGCAGACGAATCCGCTGACAATGATAATGATGACGAAGAAGGCTGGATCAGCAACGAGAAGCGGCTTTTGGCGGGAAAACTTGCTGACCACGTAAAGGAACTGATCGACGCAAAGCCATATCTGGTGACCAAAGACCGTCATCTGCAGCCCGGTGACATCATGTTCCTCCTGCGTACGCGCGGCGATCTTGCTTCATTGCTGGTGGCACAGTTGCACGAACGCGGAGTGCCGGTGGCGGGTATAGACCGGCTGCGGTTGCTGCAACCGTTGGTTGTACAGGATATGCTGGCGGCAGTTCGCTTCGTGTTGCAGCCGGAAGATAATCTGAGTCTGGCATGCCTCCTGGTTTCGCCGTTAATTGGCTGGTCACAAGAGCAATTGCTTGAACATGGCTATCGAGGTGCGCGCAAGATCAGTCTGTGGCAACATCTGCGTGAAAAACCCGCGATTGCTGAAGACATAGAGCCGTTGCGCGCAATGTTGAACAGCGCCGACTTCACGACCGTCTATCATTTCCTCGAACAAATCCTTTCGGGGCCGACCGGGGGCAGGCGCAAATTTGCCAAGCGGCTTGGCACCGAATGTCTGGTGCCGATGGAGGAAATGCTGAACGCTGCGATGCAGTTCGAACAATCGCACGGCGGCGGCTTGCAGGCGTTCCTCGACTGGTTCGACCGGGGTGATAGCGAGATCAAGCGTGAGGGCGTTGCCAGCAACAACGAAGTGCGCGTGATGACGGTGCACGGTGCCAAAGGCTTGCAAGCGCCGGTGGTGATACTCGCCGACACGACGTCAGATCCGTCGAAAAAGCCTGACAGATCGGCGGAGTTGATCGTCGATGAGGGCAGGCGGACGCCTCTGTTGCCGATCCGCAAATTGGAACAATCAGGACGGTTGGCCGAAATCGCCGATACCCAAAAAGAGCGTGAGCAGCAGGAACATAAACGCTTGCTCTATGTCGCTATGACTCGCGCCGAAGAACGGCTGATCATGGGCGGATCGCTTGGTATCAGCCGCAAGGGTGAGGCCCCTGATGACAGTTGGTATTCTGCACTGCGTGGCGGCATGATGGCGATGGGGTGTGACTGGTCCGACGATGCGCGCTGGGGTGAAGTGATGCGCTTTGCCGGAGACGCGGGCGTTGAGGCCAAGCCTGACGAAAAGAAAAAAGTGACGGCTGTTGCGCTGACGAAAGAACCTGCTGACCTGCCTTCATGGTTGTTCATAAGCGCACCTGATGAAGAGCACCCATCCCGTCCGCTGGTGCCTTCGCGTCTGAATGATGATGATTATGGCGATGCGCCGCCCAGCCCTGCGATGCGTGCGGCGACAGAGCGCGGCAAGCTTATTCACGCCTTGTTTGAACGGGTGACCGATGCTGCGTCGCTTGATGATGCCGAACGCTGGTTGGACAAGAACCTGCGTGACGCGGCGGCTGACAAACAACGAATACTCGCCGACGTGCAAGGAGTAATGGCCAATCCCGAATGGCAGTCCTTTTTCGGCGCAAACGCACGGGCCGAAGTGCCGTTGGCCGCTGTTGTCGGTGAAACCGTCATTTCGGGTCGTGTTGACCGGTTGGTCGTCGAACCGGGCTTGGTTCGTATTCTTGATTTCAAGACCGGCCGTTCGGTGCCTGATGGAGAGGCCAATGTGCCGTTACCATATCTCCGTCAGATGGCGCATTATGTTGCTGCACTTGGAACGATATT
>JANMPK010000452.1:0-1608 GCA_031369825.1 Sphingomonadales bacterium | reverse complement strand
CGCGGCTGATGATCTGGAACGCAGTGGCACCAACGCATTGCTGAAATCATTGGAGGAACCGCCATCAGGCACTTATTTTTTGCTCGTCAGCCATGCCAGTGACAGGTTATTGCCAACAATCCGGTCGCGCTGCCAATTACTGCGGTTTGAACCGCTTGGCGATGCCGAAATGGCAAAAGCGTTGGGCGCAGCTGCACCGGATGCCAATCCGCATGATATTGCAGCACTTATCCGCGCGGGCAATGGCGCTCCGGGACAAGCGCTTGATTTTGTTGGACTTGATCTTAGTTCGCTTGAAGACGCCATGACGTCAATAATAATGTCTGGTGACAAGAGCAACGAATTGCGCAGCGGCCTGGCCGACCAACTCGCGCTGAAAGCAGCGCAGCCGCGATATGAGGCATTTCTGCGCCGTGCACCCGCGCTGATAGCCGATACCACGCGTCAAATGAGCGCCGGTGACGCACTCCCGGCGACTGAAGCATGGCAATCAGCAAGTGCGCTAGCAACCCGTGCCATCGCCCTCAGCCTTGATAAGCAAAGCGTCGTTTTCCAAATGGGAAGCTTGCTGGCATCGCTGCAACCGCATAAGCAGGCGCGATAGTAGCAATTATGCCGAGTTTTTGATGTCTGAACCGTTCTACATTACCACCGCAATCGCTTATCCCAACGGCAAGCCGCATATCGGCCATGCCTATGAAGCGATCGCAACCGATGCGATTGCTCGGTTTCAGCGGTTAATGGGACGCGATGTCTGCTTTTTAACTGGCACTGACGAGCATGGCTTAAAAATGGACCAAACCGCACGGGCGGCGGGCAAGGGTACGCTTGAACTGGCTGATGAAATGTCATCCTATTTCAAAGAAATGTGCACTAAACTTAATATTTCAGTTGATCATTTTTGCCGCACAACAGCGGAGCATCATCACAAAGCCAGTCAAGCGATGTGGAAGCGTCTTGAAGCGAGCGGCGATCTCTATCTTGACCGCTACGAAGGCTGGTATTCGGTTCGAGATGAGGCATTTTACGATGAAAAGGAACTGACCGACGGGGAAGGGGATAATAAACTGTCGCCCCAAGGCACGCCGGTCGAGTGGACCACAGAAGAGACTTGGTTCTTTAGGTTGTCAAAGTATGAGAAGCAGCTGCTTGAACTCTATGAAAAACAGCCTGATTTCATCCGGCCAGATAGCCGTCGTAACGAAACGATCCGCTTTGTCGAAGGCGGCCTACGTGATTTGTCGGTATCGCGGACCAGCTTTGACTGGGGGGTAAAGGTTCCGGGCTGCGAAGACCATGTGATGTATGTCTGGCTCGACGCGCTAACAACCTATATTTCCGGCATCGGCTTTCCAGATGACACCGAAGAATGGCGCAAATACTGGCCCGCGAGTGTCCATATCATCGGCAAAGATATCGTCCGCTTTCACGCTGTCTACTGGCCGGCGTTCCTGATGTCCGCAGGGCTGCCGTTGCCCAGACAGATATTCGGTCATGGTTTTCTGCTATCGCGCGGCGAGAAAATGTCGAAGTCGCTTGGCAATGTCGTCGATCCGATGGAACTCGCCGAGAGATTCGGAGTGGATTCGCTGCGCTATTTCCTGCTGC
>JANMPK010000442.1:0-3343 GCA_031369825.1 Sphingomonadales bacterium | reverse complement strand
GTATTGCCGAGGCCTAAGGGATTACCAATCGCGATCACCCAATCGCCAACGCGGCTTTTCTTCGAATCGGCCATCGCAACAAACGGCAGGCCGGTGGCTTTGACCTTGAGCAACGCGATGTCGGAAGAAGGGTCACGGCCGATGATTTCAGCCTTATATTCTTTGCCGTCGAACAACGTAACTGTAACAATATCGACTTCGTCACCCTGTGGGCCGCCAGCGACAACATGATTGTTGGTCACAATATATCCGTCAGAGGAAATCAGAAAGCCTGATCCGCCGCTGGCTTGATCCTGCTTCTGCGTGACCCGCTCACCGGTAAAAGGATTGACGCCGGAAACGACTTCAACTTTCTGCTTGGTAGCAATGTTGACCACAGCAGGCTGCAACTGCGCCGCCAAATCAGCAAAGGTCGATGGTGCACCAGCGGGTGCAAGATTGGCCTGGGCAGAAACAGGTAGGCCAGTCTGGGCGGTTACGGGATTGCCGTTTACCAGCGCAAGCGTGCTGCCGGTAATCAGGAGAGCGGTGGTAACTGCATATGCGTAACGCACGGATTCATTCCTCTCATTCTATTCAATGGGCATATCGCCCGAAATTCAGTCATCAGGTGGCGTCTTAAAGCTTAACGCCAATTGAATGGACTATCCTTCATCCGGCCAACGTTATTCGCGGTTCGACTAACGACCGTTACGGAATTTCGTCAAATAATCATTATCTGCCGACAGCACCATATTGGTTGTTCCCTCGCCATTCTGGAACGTCTGGCGATAGGATTGCATCGCGCGGTAAAAGTCATAGAAATCGGGGTCTTTGCCATAGCTGATGGCATAAATGCGTGCGGCCTCTGCTTCTGCGTCGGCACGGATGATCTGCGCTTCCTTCTGACCTTCGGCGTCAATAGCGATAGCCTCCTGATTACGTGCGCTGCGCATCCGGTTGTAGGCCGATTGCAAGGTTGCAGCGGGCAAATCGGCGCGCTTGATACGGACGTCGATGACCTCGGCACCATATTTGCTGGCTTCGCGGTTCAGCGCTGTCTGGATATTATCCATCACCTGGCCACGCTCAGCACTAAGCAATGCAACAAATGTCCGCTTGCCCAGCTCGTTACGTAGGGACGAACCAAGGATCGTGCGCAACTGATCACGAAGCCGGTCTTCGGTGCGGATCGTGCGGTACATCTTGTCGGGCTTGGTGACACGGAAACGGGCAAAAGCGTCAACCTGCAAGCGAAGCTGATCGGTGGACAGCACTTCTTGTTGCTCCATCTCGACGCTAAGCACGCGTTTGTCGATGATCTGGATCTGCTCAACAAACGGAATGCGGAAGGTCAGGCCTGCTCGTGTCGCACCAAATTGTTCTTTCTCGCGGTAGGGGTTCACAACGCGGTCAACCTTACCATAGCTGCTTATGATCGCCTGCTGCGTTTCGGGCACGATTGACACCGACATGCTGAGCAAAACCATGAAGGCCAATGCTGCCAGCCCTAAATAGACCGGATTACGGAGGAATGTCTGGTTCATGGCTTCTTACCTGTTACAGTCACAGTTTCATTTTTTGCAGCCGCGCGCTTCTGGAATTCTGGCAACGGTAAATACGGCGTCACATTGCCGGTTTCGACAATTGTCTTGTCAACTTTACCCAATACCTGCTCCATCGTTTCATAATAAAGCCGCCTTTTGGTGACCTCTGGCGCTTCGCGGTATTGCACATAGATTTTATCAAACTCGGCGGTTTCACCCAGCGCAAGTTCAGTCACCCGGCTTGCGTAAGCGCGAGCATCGTTCATATAGCTTTCACGCCGTTGCTGTGCCGCGTTTACTTCGCGGAATGCGTCGTTGACCTCAGCAGGCGGGTCGGACTGGCGGATCGATATGCTCTGCACCAAAACGCCAGCACGATATTCGTCGAGCACTTGTTGCATCCGTTTGCGCACTTCGGCCTCAATCGCACCGCGACCCGGGCCGATGGCTTGGGTTAGATCGAAATTGGCAACCGCTGCACGCATTGCGCTCTCGGCAACTTCTTTCACTGTGTTATCGGGGCTTTCGAGCTGGAATAGATAGAGCTCGGGATTTTTTATCGACCACCGCACGTCATACGCCATGTCGATAATGCTCTGATCCTTGGTCAGCACAAGATTCTCACTGCTGGCTTTGGGTGAGCCAACCGATGTTGTCTGTATCTGCTTGGTATCAACCTTTTCGATCCGCTGAAGCGGGGATGGCAGCGTAAAGGAAATGCCCGGACCAACAGTTCGAGAATATTTGCCCAATTGCGTAATCACGCCTTCTTGTTCCGGCCCCAAACGGTGGATGCTCGTCCATGCCAACCACAATAACACCAAGGCACCAACAATCAGGGGCCACCAGCTTTTGCCATCAGCACGCGGCGGAAGGCCAGTAAAACCGCCGCCTTTGCCGCCGCCAGCGCGGCGTAATAAATCTTCCAACGAAGGCCCGCGCCCGCGACCGGTTGATGGTTCGTTGCCGGGCGTTGGCTCCCAAGGGCTGCGTGGACCGGCTTTGGGTTCATCGGCAGGAGGGTCGATTTTGCCAGCCTTGCCACCGCCGGATTTTCCATCGCCTGAACCCGGGGCATCCCAAGGACCCTTGCCATCAATCGCTGTTATAGTTGCACCCTGCTTGTCAATTTTTTTGCTCATGCAGTCTTTATAGGAACGGTTTTTCAGAAAAACAGTGTCAATCCAGCAATTCTGATTCTATTCGGTCGTGCATGGCCGATAATGATGCTTTTTTTGATGCGGTGGCAAAGGTCGCAGGCGCGCGTGCGAGTGCGATAAAGGCCAGCGACGGCGCGGTTTCGTTGATGCTTGATGTGTCCGGCATGCCCGTTTCAGACCGAGAAGCTATGGAGGCGCAAGTTACACGTGCGTTGACGGACGTTGGGGCGCAATCGGTCAGGGTTATGATGACCGCCGAACGCATTGCGCCGCGCTTGATTGCAGTGGCCAGCGGCAAAGGCGGTGTCGGCAAATCGACGCTTTCTACAAATTTGGTTGTGGCGATGGCGCGGGTTGGTCGTGCGGTCGGGTTGGTCGATGCCGATATCTACGGACCATCGCAGCCCCGGCTGATGGGTGCCGAGGGCCAAAAGCCTGAGGCCGAAGATAAAAAGCTAATTCCCATCATCGGTGCAGGTGATGTGCCGTTTCTCTCAATGGGCCAAATCGTGAAGCCGGGCCAGGCGATAGCTTGGCGCGGGCCGATGGCGGGCAACGCATTGTCGCAACTTATTGATGCGCATTGGGGCGATGTGCGCGACATAATTGTCGACCTGCCGCCCGGCACTGGCGACATTCAGCTGTCGATGATCCAGA
>JANMPK010000438.1:0-2938 GCA_031369825.1 Sphingomonadales bacterium | reverse complement strand
CGCCGGAACGGCAAAGATTGCTATCGGCAGCAGCTTGGTTGGTATCGGATCATTAATCCTTGCCACCGGAAGCCTGCTCTCTCCGGCACCGGGAACCGTTACGGTGTGGTGGGCCGTAGCCGGGTGCGCCACAATGGGCATCGCCTTCATGTGGTTTTGGCCCGTGTTGCTCGCGCTCGTCTCCGGCCATGCGCCGAGAAAGGTCAATTCCACGATGATGGGAGCAACCTTTCTGGCGCTGTTCATTGCCTCGGTCGCGGCTGGCTGGGTTGGTAGCTTCTACGATCAGATGAGCCCTGCCGCTTTCTGGACGTTGAATGCCTCAATTGCTGCATCCGGGGCGTTTTCTGCACTTCTTTTTGGCCCGCGTCTCATTCGTACGCTGGCCACCCATCCTGTTTCGCCAGTCTGAGATCAACCATGGCTTCAACCATAGCACTCCCTGCACCCACCACAGGCCAGCTGCAAATGCGGCTGGGCATTGCCTTTGCTCTTGCGGTTAGCGTCGGACAAGTCATCGGATCGGGCATCATGCGAACACCCGGCCTAGTTGCCGATCAAGTACCGGTGCTATGGATGATATTGTCGCTATGGGCGTTGGGCGGCGTACACGCGATGCTGTCCGCCAATGTGGCTTCCGAACTCGCAACGGCAATTCCCAAGGCAGGAGGTGCATATGTCCCCCTCCGCGCCGCATTCGGGGAGTCGATGGGCCTGCTGTCCGGTTGGACAGACTGGTTGTCGAACACCGCTGCAATCGCCGCACTGTCGGTCGCATGTGCGAACTTTCTCGGGACGATTTTCCCTGATATTTTACCGCATAATTCGCTGATCGCGGCAGGGTTTGCGCTCTCGATCATCGCGCTCAATTGGCCAGGGGTACGTGAGGGCAGGATAGCACAGACGGTCGGCAGTTTTATCAAGGTCGGGCTGATTTTCGGAGTCATCGCGGTCGCGTTTCTGGCCGAACCAATCCCTGTCGGGGAAGTGATTGCAAGGGTCAGCGCGGCCACCGAAAGCGCCGCACCCGCCGTCGGTTTCTTCGCCTTCATTGCCGCCTATCAGATGATTTACGGTGCCTATACCGGCTGGCATGCGCCGATCTATTTTGTCGAGGAAGACCGCAAGGCAGCGACCAACATCCCGCGCGCCATGGTAATATCCATCTCGCTCGTCGCGACGATCTACCTCGCACTCAACCTCAGCCTGTTGAACGCGCTCGATATGGATGCGTTACGTGCATCGGACTTGCCGGCTGCTTTGGTTATCGAAAATGCCTTCGGACGTTTTGGCGGCGTGCTCGTGGCGTTGCTCGCGATTGTGATCGTCGTCGTAGCGATCAACGCGATTGTTATGTGCAGCGCGCGGGTTCTCTATGGGCTAGCAAGAGATGGCCTGTTTTTGCCGATGGCGACAAGGGTCAACAAAGGCGGAACGCCGCATGTTGCGCTGGCCATCACCGCCGCTGTCGCTGTGCCGTTGATCTTTTCCGGGGCTTTCGCGTTTCTGTTCAAGCTGACCGCTGCGCTCGCGATTTTTGCCTTCTTCCTATATGAAGCATCACTGTTTGCGCTGCGCCGCCAGCAGCCAAATCTGCACCGCCCGTTTCGGGCCTTTGGCTATCCCTATCTGCCCGCGTTCGTGTGCCTGCTCGATCTCGGCCTATTGATCGCGTTCATTGCCGCCGATCCGATGAGCGGTGTCTACATGGCAGGGCTGATCGCGGTGTGCGTGCCCGTCGGCATCGTCCTCCACCGTCGCCGCGAAGCAAAAAAGCTTGTGATGGGGTTGCATGACAGTTTTGTACGGCCAAAGTGACTGGCCTATTCGTCGGGTGATGTAAGCCGTTTGGCGCGGGAGAAAAGTCCCGGACTTGAAAATGGCTCAAACAATTCGTCCGCACTTTCGGGGTCAAGCACAGCGTTTTCGGCCAAGGCCTTCTCGGCATCGGTCAGTTCTGGCAGATCCAACCTGACGAGCTTGCGGCCATTGCCTTTCTCGCGTTCAATAATGTCGCGCATTAATCGACCGTTGGCCAAAAGCGATGCAACCTTCTCCGCTGAAAGCCCGCAATGTTCGGCGAGAAGCGATGTTCTAAGCGCCTTGATGGTATCACCAGCGCGTGCATTGTCGGGGTGGCTAGTATCTATGAATACATCACATTCGCTGTCTAAGCCAAGCGACCGATTGTTCATATTTGCCGAACCAATCCGCAATATCTCGTCATCGACGATCATCAGCTTGGCATGGACGTAAATTGGTGCGCCCGATTTGGTGCAGGGTGAATAAATCGCAAAACGGCTATTTTTGTCATGCTCACCAATCGCACGCAACAGTTGCGCGCGCGCACCATCCATCGCCTTTTGTTCGAGCCAGCCATCGGCAGCGACGGGATTTATGATGATAATTTCTGGCGGGTCCGGTTCGGCCATCCGGTGTGCGATGGCGTCGGCAATCTTTGGTGAAGCGAAATACTGGTTTTCGGCGTAGATGAACTTCTTTGCGCGTTTGATCTGTTTTACAAACAGCTTCTGGATTTCGCGGATTTCCACGGCATCCTTATATTCGGCTCTTGTCCGCGCGATGCCGAGTTCGACATACTGAAATTCGGCGTCCAGAAATTCGGGCCAGGGCGAGGCTGCGTCGGTTGGGCAGGGTTCCATCTCGTCACCGCCCGCAAGCACCCAGCGCGCACGGCCGAGTTCGGCTAAGGCAGCGGCAGCTTCGCCCTCGACCAGCATGGTGACATCATGCCACGGCCCGTATGGCTTGCCATTGGGTCGTTTGCGCAGAGGATCATCATCCTTATGCTCGCTCGTATCCCAGCGATCTGCGGTCATATCTATACCGCCGCAAGCCGCCATTTTATCGTCGATCACAACAATCTTTTGGTGATGGCTGCACCCGACCGGATGCGCGCTGTCGAGCTTGAACTGGA
>JANMPK010000433.1:0-1724 GCA_031369825.1 Sphingomonadales bacterium | reverse complement strand
TGGCAAAGGCTGAGACGGTGGCGCCCAGCGCGAGGTTGAGCGGGCCGGTGAGCGGCAGGCGGTAGGCATAGCCTGCCTGGAACTTGCTCACGCGGAACGGGGTTTCGTGCAGCGGGCTGAGATCGTCGGGAAACAGCTCATCATTCTTTACATTTTCGAAACGCCCGAAGACCGTGTGATGGTCATCGATGTCCCAATTTGCCTCTGCGAGAAACGCGGTCAGCGTTGGTCCGGGATCGCGGTTCTTGGCCGAGAAGGCGGCGGTCGCCGTCAGGCCTTTGCCATTGGCGTAATGCGCGCTGGCGGTGGTGCGATGCTCGTTCTCGTCGGGGTGGATCAGGAATTCGGGCTGTTTGATAAAGCCGTGACTGACCTGCATCGCCCATTGCGGCGAGGGGTTGAACGTCGCCCGTACCGACCAGCTGTCAAAACGCGGCTTTTCGATATTCCAGCGCCGCTCATCGGGTTCGCGGCCGGTGAAGACCGAACCTTCAAGCTGAAATTGCCGCGTTGATATGCCCGCCGTCACCACACCATAAGTGATATGGCTGCTGTCGAACCAGTGATGCGTGATCGGGGCCTCGGGGTTCAGCTTGGCAGAGCCACGGTGCATGAAAGCGCTTGGCCCGAGCGCCGGTTCACCTACGGGGCCACCGTAGAGAAACACACTAGCGTTTTCGGCAATGTCGAAATCCACGCGCGCGGCGAGCTCCATGAAAAGGTCATGCGGATGCTGCCGGTCGACCAATGGCTCGCCACCCGCTGTCTCGCCGGTGGCAAACAGGTTTGGATACCCGCGATTGGACATCAGGGGTTCGAGGCTAAGCATGGATTTGAACTGAAATCGTCCGCCCTCGAACTGTCGTTCGGCGGCGAGCATCGCCATTGACTGCACATAGGCCTTGTCATCGCCGCGCGGCCCCGACTGGTCGGTGTAAACGCCCCAAGCATAGCCGTGCGCCATGACCATCCAGTCTTCGGCTACGTTGAGATGAAGCCCGTGCATTCCGCCTTCGTTTGCGGGCAGACGCGAAGTGCCGGAGCCTTCGGCTGGTTTGCCCGAAGCTTCGGCAGGCATCGCGGCCATGTCGTGTCCCATTTTCGAATGGTCCATCTTGGAATGGTCAACGGTTTCTGCATTGGGCGCTGGTTCGGCTTGGTGCTGCGTATGATCCATCTGGCTGTGATCCTGCGCAGCGGCAGGGGCGGCGAACATGGCAAGCGCGCTGACGCCCACCAATAAAATTGGCATTTTCATGAAATTAGTCCTGTAGATTGAATGACGATAGCGGTCGTTCAAATCTCAGCTTCGCGGTGGGGGAATGCTTGGCCGCTTGATGGTGCCGGATAGTTCGAGGGGCGGCTGGCTTTGCGCAATAAATATCAAAAGTGTTGGCTCGACCACGGCAAAAACAGGCGAGACCGGCGCGATGCAACCGATACAGCCGTGAAGTTGGACGCCTTTGCCACGATGTTGCGCGTCATCATCATTGGTTTCGACTGGCATACCGTGGCAGTCGGTCGCTGCGGCTGGCGACGCAGCCGCGGGCGCAACAGGTACCGCGAGCGCAGGCAAAGCCAGCGCGAACAGGAATATAGCAAGGAACAGGTTGCGGAGCATGGGCCTCAACTACCACCGTTGTCATTCCCGCGAAAGCGGGAATCCATGGTCTGAGCTATCAACACCCAGCACCGGCGCGTTTTGCTGCAATGTTCGGCCATGG
>JANMPK010000409.1:0-3933 GCA_031369825.1 Sphingomonadales bacterium | reverse complement strand
CGGCAAATGCCCCCGACAAATCGCGCTTTTCGGCAATGGCAAAGCGGCTTGCGACCGATAATGGTAGCTCGATTGTCGACCGCGCGCTGCAATTGCACGGCGGTTACGGCTATCTCAAAGATTATCCGATCGAACGGTTCTGGCGCGACCTGCGGGTGCATTCGATCCTCGAAGGCACCAATCAGGTCATGCGGATGATCATCGGCCGCGATTTGCTGCGCCAATGACCCCGGACATTATCACCCGCATTGAAGGCCATGCTGGCATCATCAGCCTGAACCGGCCATCAGCGCTGCATGCGCTGACGCTCGATATGGTGCATGCGATGACCGAGACGCTGTTGAAGTGGCAGACATCGCGCAAGGTCAAATGTGTCATCATCGACCATGCCGAGGGCCGCGGCTTTTGTGCGGGCGGCGACATCGCTTTCTTGCGCGAATCTGCGCTAAAGGATGGCAAGGCCGGGCGCCAATTTTTCCATGACGAATATCAACTAAACCATCTGATGTTCACCTATCCCAAACCTGTGGTCGCCTTCATGGACGGCATCTGTATGGGCGGCGGTGTGGGGATTAGTCAGCCCGCGCGGTTCCGCGTTGCAACCGAGAATACAAGGCTGGCTATGCCCGAAACCGGTATTGGCCTTTTTCCCGATGTCGGCGGCGGGTGGTATCTGTCGCGGCTGGAGGGTCGCGTCGGGCAGTTTTTGGCGCTGACCGGCGCGCGCGTTGCCGGCTCCGGCTGTCTGGAACTTGGTCTTGCAACGCATTATCTGCCCGCCGAAGCATTGGCCGATGCAAAAGCGCGAATTGCGACCGAGGATATCGAGCGCATCGACGGGATATTGGGTACGCTGTCGGTCACACCGCCGCCGTCGAAAATCGTCGAAACCCTGTTCGACATCAACCGTCATTTCGCGTCCGACCGGTTTGAAGATATCCTGATAAGTTTAGAGGGCGACAACAGCGATTGGGCGATGCGTGAACTTGCGACGCTGCGCGGCAAGAGCCCGCAGACGTGCAAGGTTGCTTTGCGGCAATTGGCGACCAGCGTGGCTCTTACCGATTTTGCCGACAATATGGTTATGGAATACTGTATTGGCAGTCGCGTGTTGCTCCGCCCCGATTTCGCCGAGGGTGTGCGCGCGGTGATTGTCGAGAAGGACAATGCGCCGAAATGGAACCCGGCAACGCCCGAGGGCGTGACAGAGGATTTGCTTGATGCGATCTTTGCGCCGTTGCCCGAGGAAGAAGAGTGGAAACCCCTATGAGGTCAAACAACGCGAGTTACGAAACGATATTGGTCGAACAACGCGGCGCGGTGACGCTTATAACGCTCAACCGTCCGCAGACGCTGAATGCGTTGAATAGTCAAACGCTGGCCGACCTGATCGCTGCCTTTGCCGAATATGATGCCGACGACAGCCAGCGTTGTGCAGTGCTTACCGGTTCTGAAAAGGCGTTCGCGGCCGGTGCCGACATCAAAGAAATGCAATCGCAGTCGTTCGCCGATATGTACGCCAGCAACTTCTTCGCCGGATATGACCGCGTCACCGCAACGCGCAAACCCTGGATTGCCGCCGTATCGGGCTTTGCTTTAGGCGGTGGATGCGAACTGGCGATGATGGCGGACTTCATCATTGCGGGCGACAATGCCAAATTCGGTCAGCCCGAAATCAAGCTCGCGGTAACCACCGGCATGGGCGGGTCGCAGCGGCTGACGCGCGCGATTGGCAAAGCCAAGTCGATGGAAATGTGCCTGACTGGGAGGATGATGGACGCCGCCGAAGCTGAGCGCAGCGGGCTAGTTGCGCGGGTAGTGCCTGCCGCCGATTTGGTGGAAGAGGCGATCATGACGGCAACGGCTATTAGCAGTATGGCGCCACTCGCCGCTATTGCGACCAAGGAAATGGTCAACGCCGCGTTCGAAACCACATTGCAACAAGGCGTGGTGTTCGAACGCCGCTTGTTTCATGGCCTCTTCGGTAGCGAAGACCAAAAGGAAGGCATGGCCGCCTTTGTCGAGAAACGCCCCGGTAACTGGACCGGCAAATAACGCCTAGTTAGTGCTGATCTTTTCCACCGCTTGGAATTTGCCGAGGCCACAGCCCACACCTTCCTGCAACCGGCCGCCATAATTTTCGACCACACGGATGATGTCGACATTGCACAATTGACTGGTCGATGTCCGGTAGGAAAACGCGTCGTCGCGCCTTAGCCCTGGGCAACTGTGCGAGAGCGTGTTGCGATAGGTCTTGCCGCCCGCCATTTTGAAATCAATCGTGCGGTTGTCGATGATTTTGGTCGAACGGATTTGATAGGTGGATACGCAATTTTTCGGTTCGCCAACAGCGCGGACTTCGGGTGCTGGTGCCTTTTCGCGGGCGTAAGCGACCGCAAAACCGCTCGATGCAACGCCGATGACGCTCAGAATGACCAGTGCATTTTTCATAACCACCTCCATGATGACTCGTGTTCAGCTAGACCTGTTTACATGAACTTTGGCTGACTTAACCTTGGGCGCAGGCGTTTTTGGCTTAAACCGGCACAAATCCGCCACCGGACAACGCCAGCATTCGGGCGTCCGCGCTTTGCAGATATAACGGCCATGCAGGATCAGCCAGTGATGCGCGCCCACGCGAAAAGGCTGCGGCGTTTGCTTATCGAGCGCCTTCTCCACCGCGAGCACGGTCTTTCCCGGCGCTAGCCCTGTGCGATTGCCGACGCGGAAAATATGCGTATCGACGGCAAAGGTCTCCGCCCCGAACGCGGTGTTCATCACCACATTGGCGGTCTTGCGTCCGACCCCCGGTAGAGCCTCCAGCGCGTCTCGATTGGCAGGCACTTGGCCTCCATGTTCGCGCACCAATATCTCGGACAAGGCAATGACATTCTTTGCCTTGCCGTTGAACAGGCCAATAGTTTTAATGTGCGTCTTCAGGCCGTCCTCGCCAAGCGCGACCATCTGCGCAGGCGTCTTCACTTCGGCAAATAACACCCTCGTCGCCTTGTTCACCCCGACATCGGTCGATTGCGCCGAACACACCACCGCGACCAGCAATTGATAGACATTGCCATAGGCAAGCTCAGTTTCAGGCGAAGGGTTGGCTTCGGCCAGCCGCCGGTAAAATTCAAAGATGTCGCTTTTTTTCATGAAACCAGACCCTGGAGATCAACCCGCCAAAATTGGGTTTCCGCGCCTTCGATACCGAAATCGCTGTCATTGGATAGCAGCAGTTGGCCGGGCGCAATTAGGATCATTCCTTCGAGGTCGGCACAAATTTCCGGATGGTCGTCGCTTGAAAATAGCAGTGTCTTGTCGAGCACCGCGATGTCCGCCGCCATCAAATCTTTGCGCGACATTTGCTCCAAAGTTGGACGCGTTTCGGAATGCGACAAGGCGGCGGGCGCTGCTGCACCGGCATGAAGCGAAACGCGGTAAATCTTGGTGCTGAGCGTTATGCGTTCGAGCACCAACATCTCGCCGTCACCGGTCAACTGGATTTCGCTGATCTTGATATCGTCGCGCGACACCTTTCCATCGTCAACATCGCGGCGGAAACTATCGGGATCGTCGAGCGGATAGATATATTCGGCAAGCAACGCACCGTTGCCTGCATCCAATTGCCAAATACGGACGTGGCGGCTGCGTTCGTGCGCTTCGCGGTCGGGATGCGCGAGCGGGCTTTGGAAGGCGACATATAGGCTGCTGCCGTCTGCAGATGCGGCAATGGCCTCGAACCCACGATTGAGTTTTCGCGCAGCTGCAATCGCTGGCAGTGTCTCGGCTACCGGATAATTTGCGCCATCGAGCGACGCACCAAGACCGCGCGGGACCCAGCGCATAAGCACACGGCCCTCGCGGTCGATTCGCAGCAACGAAGGGCCATATTCCTCCGCGATCCAGAAACTGCCATCGGGCATCGCGGTGATG
>JANMPK010000401.1:0-3371 GCA_031369825.1 Sphingomonadales bacterium | reverse complement strand
CGCCACCGCGATCGTGATCGGAATCGGCAGCTTCCTGCTGCATGCGACTTTGACGCTGTGGGGCCAGTTTTTCGATGTCATGGGCATGTATCTGACCAGCGGGTTCATGTTGGTCAGCGCGGTTGCACGCTGGCGGAATATGTCGGTGCGCAGTGTGGTTTTGCTCTATCTCAGCGTCGTGGGCACCTTGCTAGCTGTGCTGTATCTGGTGCCAGAGGTGCGGCGGTCTTTGTTCGCGGTGGTGCTGATCGCCGCGATTGCGCTTGAGATGATCTTCGCACGGCCGCTTCGCCACCAAGTCCGCGTGTCTTATTATTTGCTCGGTATCGTCATAAAAGCAGTGGCGTTCACCATCTGGAACCTTGATCAACACGGCCTTGTCTGCGCCCCGGAAAGTCTGTTTCAGGGTCATGCGGTATGGCATTTGCTCGGTGCAACGTCTTTGTGGTTCACGTTTCTCTATTACCGCAGCGAACGCCCGGTAGGTACGAACATACTGAATCAAAAGTTTTCTGCACGTAAACTTGTCATTTAGGACTTTTTGCTAATCCCTTGGTGATTGAGCGTCCGGCAACGGGCGCGTGTACCGTAGCGGAGTAAGCAATGGAAAATCTGGCGCGCCCCGAATTGGATGTCGATTTCGGCAGCTCGTTTGTGCGCACGATCATTTCCGACGGCAGTTTTGCCGTTATAAAACCGCTGCTCGGCTATCTGGGTGACCGTGGTGACCGGCCCGATTTGCGTCCCCCTGTCAAAAATGCACGGGCGGCGCTGATTGCCGATGTCGCGCATTTCATCAACATTTCGCACGGCCGCCACCCCGGCGTCGTTGACCATGCAGCGCATAAAATCGTCGATGATGCGGCTCGCAAATGGTTGATTACGGCGATTGACGGCTTTGCCGCAGAGCGCGGATTTCTCAATGCCTTGACCGTTGCCGCAGGGCCGATCCGGCGGCATAATGGGCAGGACAAAATTACCGCGTTGATAGGCGGTCAAACCAAGAACTTCGAGATGTTGGCGACGTCTGATCGTAAGGGGTGCCCCGCCGGCACCGCGATTGCGTTTGTTATCGACTGGCACCAGACGCGCGGCTTGCTCGACCGGATAGCGCTGCATCTGGGTATCGAGCCACCCAAGACCAGCCTGCCCGACATCGTTCTATGCGAGGCGTTAGCGAGCCAGATTGCGCAAAATGACAACTACACCCGCGCAATGGGTTTTGGCGCGCAGCAGCTGCTCGGCCAGCAACGCGGGTTATGGCAGCTAATCGCGGCGCGTCATGCAGAGACGCTTGCAGGGTAATCGGGGCGACTACGGGCTAACGCTCCAGCGCAATTTTCCGACATAATTGGTTGCATATCTTTTGAGCCGCACTTAACGAATTAACCGTTCGATTAACTAACGGGGTTCTCCATGCGCTTTGACGGCACCAAAAATTATGTCGCTACCGATGATCTGAAGGTTGCGGTCAACGCCGCGACGACATTGCGGCGGCCGTTATTGGTCAAGGGCGAGCCCGGCACCGGCAAGACCGTATTGGCGCAGGAAATTGCGACCGCTCTTGGCGCGCCGCTGATCGAATGGAACATCAAATCGACCACCAAGGCGCATCAGGGTCTGTATGAATATGACGCGGTTGCGCGGTTGCGCGATAGCCAGCTGGGCGATGAGCGGGTGCATGACATCGGCAATTACATCAAGAAGGGCAAGCTTTGGGAGGCATTTACTTCGGAGAAGCTGCCGGTGCTGCTGATCGACGAGATCGACAAGGCCGACATCGAGTTTCCCAATGACCTGCTGCAGGAACTCGACCGGATGGAGTTCTACGTCTACGAAACGCATGAAACGATCAAGGCAAAGGAACGCCCGATCATCATCATCACCTCGAACAACGAAAAAGAACTCCCCGACGCGTTCCTGCGACGTTGTTTCTTCCACTATATAAAGTTCCCAGACCGCGACACGATGCAGGCGATCATCGACGTCCATTTTCCAGGTATTCAGAAAATCCTCGTCTCCAAGGCAATGGATATTTTCTATGAAGTCCGCGACGTACCCGGCCTCAAGAAAAAGCCAAGCACCAGTGAATTGCTCGACTGGCTGAAGCTTTTGCTTCACGAAGACATGCCGCTCGACGTGTTGCAATCGCGTGACCCGACCAAGGCGATCCCGCCGCTCCACGGAGCATTGCTAAAGAACGAGCAGGATGTGATGCTCTTCGAACGCCTTGCGTTTATGGCGCGGCGGACAAACTAAATCACATAGGCAATTTCAAAGTCACCCCAGCGCTGGCCGTTGATGCGCAGCGGCACATAGACGTTGCGGACGATTTTGTAGGTCTTGCCGTCGCCTTCGTGGCGGTAGACCGCCATCATATAATCCTGTTCGCTGGCCTTGGCGACCAGGTCGATGCCATCAAACAGAATGCGGCCATTGCGGCAATATTTGGTATCGTGCGCTACATCACCGGTGGGCGCCCTCGAGAATTCTTTGAGGTGGATGGGCAGGAACCCTTTGCGGCTGGTGCAGACAACCGACATGATGGCCGACGGATTTTGCGCCTTCACTGATTCAATCACCGGTTGCCAATTTCTTTCGGCCCATTCGGTTAGCCGCGTCGTAAAACGGGGCGGGTTGCTACCCGAAACCGGCTGCATATCGGTGTCGAACAAGGCGTCTGTTTTCAGAGACCCGTTGGCAATCGCTGCCTCGGTTAGTTCAATCACTTTCTGCGCCTCAGCTTTCGCCAATTCGACGAAGACCGCATCGTCACGCGACAAGCCGCTGTGCACAAGATTATCGAACATCCGATTGGTTTGCGTTTCAAGATCAATAATCTGGCGGTGCGCGTCATGCACTGCGCCAAACATCTCTCCGTTAGCACTGGCAACTGCATCACGAACCCTTTGCGATTCGATCAGACTGCTGTGGACGGCGGCCGTACTATTGGCGATTTCACGATTATGGTTACCGACATGTCCGACGATGTCGCTCACGCCGTCAATCAACAGCTGAAGGCTCGAAAACTGTTGCTGCGCGACTGCACTGCTAGCGACGCCTTCTTCGATCTGGCTGACAAATTTCGATGCCTCGTTGGAAAGCGAATTGACCGTGCCGGTGATTTCAACCGCGGCTTTGCGGGTATCGAGTGCCAGCTTTTTGACTTCGCTGGCAACGACCGCAAAAGTCTGCCCCGCCTCGCCTGCCTTTTCCGCCTCGATAGCAGCGTTCAGCGCCAGCATATTGGTCGTGCGCGCAATGGTATCAATAGACTGCGATACCCGCTTAACCTGCTCCATAGCGGCGGCAAAGCCCGTGATATGGGTGCCAAGGCTTTCGACCAAAGCAATCATCTCGGCAAAGCGCTC
>JANMPK010000385.1:0-3968 GCA_031369825.1 Sphingomonadales bacterium | reverse complement strand
CATTTTTCCTGTCGATGCTCGGTTCAATTACACGGACATGCGCGTTGCGTGGCTATGACTTACTGATTTCTTTCCAGCAGTTATCGGCCAATTGGCATGTCGATTATGAAGATAGCCGCAAGGCCGATGGCATCATCTTGCTCGGCTATGGTGACTATGAAGTCTACCGCGAAAAGCTGGAAAAACTGGTTGAACAGGAAACCCATTTCGTCCGTTGGGGTTTTGCACAAGAAGGGCAGCCTGGCACTACGATCGGATGCGACAATTTTCGCGGAGGCATGGATGCGGCACGGCATTTGATGCAGCACGGCCGTCGCCACATCGCCTTCCTGGGTGATGCTAGCAGCCATTATCCCGAGTTTCAGGACCGCTATCGCGGGTTTTGCGAGGCGCAGGGGGCTGAAGGAATCCTTATTGATTCTGCGCTCCAGATTGATGCGCTGAATTCGCAAGAAGCGGGTTATGATGCCGCCAATATACTGGTCGGCAGCGGCACGAAATTCGATGCAGTTTTTGCCGCCAGTGACACCATTGCCATCGGCGCGATGATGGCATTGCGCGAACGCGGGCTCAATGTCCCTGCTGACATAGCGATCGTCGGTTTTGACGATATTCCTGCCGCCACGATGGCCCACCCGCCGCTGACGACTATTCAGCAAGATTACAAACGCGCAGGCGAGGTGCTGGTCGACAGTTTGCTCCAACAAATCCGTAATGAGCAAGCCTCGACGGCGGTGCTTCCGGCAAAACTGATCGTCCGCCAATCCTGCGGAGCCCATTGATCACGGATTTGCTTATACGTATGCGGTCTGCTGCCAAGCATTGCGGTGCCTCACGCTTTCTGCCAGCCTGCAATGCATAAAATAAAGGCTTTGTGAGGGGAGCGACGATGGAAAAACCGCGTCAGGGATTTTGGGGGCTGTGGAATATCAGCTTTGGCTTTTTCGGCATTCAAATCGGCTTTGCTTTGCAGAACGGCAATATGTCGCGGATATTCCAGTCACTGGGCACCAGCCTTGACGATTTGCCCGCGCTGTGGATCGCGGCACCGCTGACCGGATTGTTGGTGCAGCCGCTTATTGGTCATTTCAGTGACCGGACCTGGTTTGGCAGGCTTGGGCGGCGCAGGCCATATTTCCTCGCGGGCGCCATATTGGCGGCGCTGTCGCTTTTGGCGATGCCGCTGGCACCGCAGCTGCTTTTCGCCGCGACGATGCTGTGGGTGCTTGACGCATCGCTCAATATTTCGATGGAACCATTCCGCGCGTTTGTTGGCGATATGCTGCGAAAAGATCAGCACACCGCAGGCTATTCGGTCCAAACTGCGTTCATTGGTGCTGGCGCTGTTGTCGGTTCGGTTTTTCCCTATTTGCTGGACCATTTCGGCGTCGCCAACGTTGCACCCGCCGGGCAGATTCCTGATACGGTCAAATACAGCTTTTGGTTCGGCGGCGTTGCCTTGTTTCTGGCGGTGATGTGGACGGTGCTCACAACCAAGGAATATAGTCCGGCGGAAATGGAGGCGTTTGAAGGCCCGAGCGAAGACAATGGCGGGACTATCCGCGCCTTGGCTGCGCGCTCGATGGGAGGTGCGGCAATCTGGGTAGGTGCAGGTGGCGTCGTGACGACGATGGTTGGCATATTGGGGCTGGAAAAGGAAGTATATCTGCTGGGCGCGCTGCTGGCGGCGTACGGTATCGCGAGTATGCTGGCGATCAATCTGGCCAAATCGGGGCGAGACAATAATGTGTTGTCGCATATTGTTGGCGATTTTTCGGGAATGCCAGATATCATGAAAAAACTCGCGCTTGCACAGTTTTTCAGCTGGTCGGCTTTGTTTATCATGTGGATTTATACGACGCCCGTGGTCGCGCAATATATGTTCGGGTCGGCCGACGCCAACAGCGCAGCTTACGGCGAAGGTGGCAATTGGGTCGGAACGTTGTTTGCGATTTATAACGGTGTCGCGGCACTTGCGGCACTGTTCGTGCTGCCCTCGATGGCCAGAAAATTCGGCAAGGTCAGAACGCATATGTTCTGCCTGCTGGCAGGATCTGCGGGCTATGGGAGCTTTCTTTTCATCCGTGACCCGAACCTGCTGATTATTTCCGAGATCGGTGTCGGTATCGCGTGGGCTTCGATTCTAGCAATGCCGTACGCAATTCTCGCCTCCAGCCTTCCACAGCGCAAGTTGGGCATTTACATGGGGTTGTTCAATGTCTTCATCGTAGTGCCGCAGTTGCTCGTAGCGACGGTGATGGGAACGATATTGAAGACCTTCTTTCCCACCGAGCCGATCTGGACGATGGCCTTCGCCGCAGCCGTCATGGCGCTGGCCGCACTGGCGATGTTGCGTGTGCCCGACGACGCAAGGTTGACTCTTGCCGCATAGCCGCGGCAAGCGACTCCCGTCATAATCGGGAGAGAATATATGCAGTCCGTAAGCACTGAGCGTCATGACAATGTGTTCGTCATTTTGGTCAATAACCCTCCGGTCAACGCGCTTAGCTGGCATGTGCGGCAGGGATTGCAGGACGGCTTTGCAGAGGGCTTGGCCGACGATGCGGTGAAGGCGATTGTGCTGCGCTGCGCTGGCTCTACGTTCATCGCTGGCGCCGACATCACCGAGTTTGGCAAGCCGCCGCAAGGGCCAGATTTCAACGCGGTGCTCAACATGATTGAAGGCGCTTCGAAACCTGTGGTTGCCGCTATTCATGGAACTGCGCTTGGTGGCGGGTTGGAAACCGCATTGGTCTGCCACTACCGCATAGCCGTGCCGTCGGCAAAGCTTGGTGTGCCGGAGGTCAAGCTCGGCCTCTTGCCGGGTGCCGGCGGGACGCAACGCTTACCGCGCCTTGTCGGCGTCGAAGCGGCTGCGACGATGTGCTCGCTGGGTGAGCCGATACCGGCAGCCAAAGCGAAGGACATGGGATTGGTCGATGCGCTTGCGGGCGAGACGACGCTTGCTGATGATGCGGTGGCATTTGCGCGCGAAATGATTGCCAAAGGTCCGCGCCCGACGCGGAGCTTGCCAGTCAGTGGCGATGCCGCAGTGATTGAGCGGCTAAAGGCAGAAAATGCCCGCAAATGGAAAGGCTTTGACGCGCCTTATGCCAACCTTGCCTGTGTCGAGGCGGCAACGCGGTTGCCATTTGATGAGGGGCTGGCGTTCGAACGCGGCGAATTCATGAAGCTGATGGGCGGTTCGCAATCGGCGGCGCAGCGTTATATGTTCTTTGCCGAACGGCAGGCGGCGAAGATCGACGGTTTGGTAAAAAATATTGCTTTGCGCGAAATTAAAAAGGTCGGCGTAATCGGCGCGGGCACGATGGGTGGCGGCATTTCAATGAACTTCATCGCTGCGGGTATTCCGGTGATCATTGTCGAGATGGTGCAGGAAAATCTGGACCGCGGCGTCGGCGTAATCCGTAAGAACTATGAAGCGTCGGCTGCCAAAGGCCGTTTCACCAGTGAAAAAGTCGAGGAGATGATGGCCGCTCTGACGCCGTCATTGGCATTACAGGACTTGGCCGATTGCGACCTGATCATCGAGGCGGTCTATGAAAGCATGGACGTCAAGAAAGAGGTGTTCGGCAAGCTCGATGTAATCTGCAAGCCTGGCGCAATGCTCGCTTCGAACACATCCTATCTCAATGTCGATGAAATTGCAGCTTCCACATCGCGGCCGCAGGATGTGCTAGGCATGCACTTTTTCTCGCCCGCCAATGTCATGAAGTTATTGGAAGTCGTGCGCGGCGAAAAGACCGCGCCTGACGTTCTGGCAACAGCAATGGCGATCGGAAAGAAAATTGGTAAAGTCGCGGTGGTCTCTGGAGTGTGCCACGGCTTTATTGGCAACCGCATGTTGTCCCAGCGCCAGATTCCGGCAATGCAATTGCTGCGTGAAGGCGCTACCCCTGCGCAGATCGACAAAGTGCATACCGATTTTGGCATGCCGATGGGTCCGT
>JANMPK010000337.1:0-3754 GCA_031369825.1 Sphingomonadales bacterium | reverse complement strand
GGCGAGGAGTGGATTTCGTCTGCCCCCAAACATTTGTTGCTCTACCAATATTTCGGGTGGGAGCCGCCGGTGCTGACCCACCTGCCGCTGCTGCGTAATGCCGACAAATCGAAGCTGTCGAAGCGCAAGAACCCGACGTCGATCCTGTTCTACCAGCGGGCCGGTTATTTGCCTCAGGCAATGCAGAATTTCCTCGGGCTGTTTATCAAAAGCGCCAGCGAAGAAGACGAGAAGACCTCGCTTCAAGACCTGATCGACGGGTTCGATGTGCACAATATCTCGCTCGGCGGCCCGGTGTTCGATACATCGAAGCTCGACTGGCTCAACGGGCGCTATCTGCGCGAAGAGCTGACTACCGCGCAGTTCCTTGACGCGATCAAGGCATGGGCGCTGAACGACGAATATTTGACGCCGATTGCCGAAATGACGCAGGCACGGATTACAAAATTGTCCGATCTGGGCGGCCTGACCGCGATGTTCTTCATGAACCGGATCGACGGCATGACCGCCGAAACCCTGCGCGACGGCGTCAAGATTGATCCCGACCAGCAACGTGCCGCCTACACGCTGGCACTCCAGCAATTTGATGCCTTGACCGAGTTCAACAAGGAAGGCGTCGAAACCACGCTGCGCCGCACCGCCGAAGTGCTCGAATCCAAGCTAAAAGACGTCATCCGTCCGATGTACATCGCGATCACTGGCCAGCCTCAAGGTGTGCCGCTGTTCGATGCAATAGTCCATTTGGGCCGAGACATAATCCGCGAACGCCTGCGCCATGCGATGGAACTGCTGGGACCTGCGACCTCGAAAGAGGTGAAGGTTTGGGGTGATTTGCTGTTGGCTCCAGCGAAGGTAGAATGAGCGACATAGCACTCCACCAAAGCTGGAAAGCGCCGCTCTTGTCCGAATTCAACTCGGACTATATGGCAGCGCTTAAATCCTTTCTCATCGCGGAAAAGGCAGGAGGGAAGAAGATTTATCCCAAGGGCAGCGAATGGTTCCGCGCGCTCGACCTCACACCGCTCGATAAAGTTCGCGTCGTCATTCTTGGCCAAGACCCTTATCACGGCCCCGGCCAGGCCCACGGTCTTTGCTTCAGCGTAAAGCCCGGTGTCCGCCCGCCCCCGAGCTTGCTAAACATCTATAAGGAACTCGAAAGCGACCTCGGCCTCCCCCGCCCGCGTCATGGCTTCTTGGAAAGTTGGGCGAAGCAAGGCGTACTCTTGCTCAACAGTGTCCTCACCGTCGAAATGGCGAAAGCCGCATCGCATCAAGGCAAAGGGTGGGAGCGCTTCACAGACGCTGTCATCCGCCTGATTAACGACCAGCCTGGCCCAGTCGTCTTCCTCCTTTGGGGCGCCTATGCGAAGAAAAAAGCTGCATTTGTCGATACGTCGAGCCACCTTATACTGAAGGCCGCGCATCCCTCACCATTATCCGCCCATAACGGGTTTCTGGGTTGCAAGCATTTTTCAGCAACCAATGCTTTCCTGACAAGCAAAGGCCTTGCGCCGATTGATTGGTCTCTGCCAGGCATTATCCCATGAAAAACCTGCTCAGCGAGCCGCTTGTCCATTTCCTTATCGCGGGCATGGCCTTGTTCGCGTTTAGCGAATATTATGGCGGGGTCGATATCAGCGACCGTCAAATCACGCTGGACGAAGCCCAAGTTACCCACCTTGCCGACCAGTGGCAACAGTCATGGCGGCGTCCACCGACAGCCAAAGAGCTGGACGGACTCATCCGCGACCACATCAAGGAAGAAGTCTATTACCGCGAAGCGATGCGGCTTGGTCTTGACACCGATGACCCGATCATCCGCCGCCGTCTCCGTTCCAAGATGGAATTTATCGCCACCGCCGGGGTCGAGAACGCCGCGCCAACCGATGTCGAACTGACACGTTATTACAGTGCGAACAAAGCCCGCTACGCCGCCGATCCAGCGTATAGCTTTGACCAAAGATATTATGGCGAAGATGAAGTCGGCGCGCGCCGAGCGATTACCCTCCTCAATGCAGGCAAGAATTTTCCGGTCCTGCTGTTGCCCCTACCCGCCGCGATGGAGAAAGCCCCAGCCCGCGATATAGCCCGCGAATTCGGCGATGGATTTGCGGAAACCTTGCGCATCTTGCCAACCGCGAAATGGGCAGGGCCGGTGCAATCTGGCTATGGTTGGCACGCCGTGCGTATCCGCGCTACCAACGCTTCCAAAGTCCCGCCGCTCGCCGACATCGTCCAGCAGGTCAGCAACGACTGGCGCGCCGATACCAAGGTGAAACGTGAAGCCGCAGCCTATCAGACGCTGCTCGACGGCTATACGATCCGTATTGCTAGGCCGTAATGCTCCGCGCATTGATGCTCCTGTTATTGCTCACCCTGCTCTCCGGCGCCGCACGCGCCGATGATATGCGCCCCGGCTATCTGGAGGTCCGTGAGACATTACCCCTGCGCTACGCCATCACCTGGAAGGCGCCGACCAAAGTCGGCAAAGTCGTGCCAAGCTTCCCCGCCGATTGCAAAACCACCAGCGAACTGCACCGCAGCTTTGAGGACGCCGCCCTACTGACACGCTGGAGCATCGCCTGCGCACGCAGCTTGGCAGGACGCAAAGTCAGGCTCTCAGGGCTAGAAAGCACAGTGGGTGAAGCTTTGCTGCGATACCAGCCGTTGCAAGGCGCTATCCAAGCCGCACGCCTCACTCCTGTCAATCCTAGCACTATCATCGCCACCAGACCTGAACGCAGCCATGTTGCGCGTACCTATTTCGTGACGGGCGTCGAACATATCCTCACCGGATATGACCATTTGCTGTTTGTATTGAGCCTTGTGCTCTTGCTTAACGGCGCATGGCGCATCGCCGCCACTGTCACCGCCTTCACCATCGCGCACTCGCTTACTTTGGTTGCTACTACGCTCAAGCTTATCAGCTTGCCACGCGCACCAGTAGAGGCGGTCATCGCGCTCTCTATTGTCTTTCTTGCGGTCGAGATCGTCAAACGCGATCCCGATAGTCCGAGGTTGTCAGAGCGTATTCCGTGGGTTGTCGCCTTCCTGTTCGGCCTGCTTCACGGCTTTGGTTTTGCCGGAGCCTTGGCGGAAATCGGATTGCCGGAAGGCGAGGTGCCTACCGCACTCCTGACTTTCAATCTTGGGGTTGAGGCCGGGCAGCTCATCATCGTTACAGCGGCGCTGGCTGTCCTTTTTATCCTCCGCAGGTTCTCATATTCGGTGTTACGGCCCGCACAGACGCTTGCTGCTTATGCTATCGGCATCACCGCGAGCGCGTGGCTGATCGAGCGGATTATCCGCGCCTGAATCACGGCTATTACATTATAAAATAACCCCTTATTATCAGCAACTTTATATGCGCAGTGCGTATTAAAGGGGAACCTTTGTCGGTTCTACTGCTTTAGACGAGCATAATCCTCCTTAAAAAAAAGTGGAATAGTTCGCCGATATTCAACGACCGCAAAAGATGCTATAAGTGTTGAAATATCTTTGGAGAGAGGGTGATTCTATAAACCGGGTCGGTTGACCAGACGGGCGGGGGCTGATGTTTGGAAAAGGTGTCTCTCCCATGATTAATAATGACAACAGCATTTTCGGAATGAAATCAGTAGCTGGTATGGCTTCAGAGCTAGCAATCAGCTAGATACTCGATTTTCGTTCAGCCACATCAACCCGGATTGCCATGATCGGCGGGTTCAGCCCTAGACGTTGCGGCATCGCTACCTTCACCACCGATGTTCAGGCA
>JANMPK010000325.1:0-1752 GCA_031369825.1 Sphingomonadales bacterium | reverse complement strand
GGTACCGATTCCGATTACCGGCAACACCAAAGCAAAGCGGATCAGCCACCACGCCGCCTTGCCCTTGCGAAACCGAACCGCCGCATCAGGCGCGGCGATCATCGCCGCATGGGCAATCGGCCAGATTTCGCCTAGTGTCGCAAAGGGCGCAGCGACGAAGTTACTCTCGTCCTTGCTGTCCTGCGCGAGGCTGACAAATTTCAGGCTGTGCCAGCCACTGCGTTTGCGGATCGGCCCGGTCTGGATCACCGCCGCCTGCACGCGGTGCGCTGGCATGACGGCATCGGTAAGCGTCAAAAGCCCGCGTCGCCGCCGGAACCCTTTAGCAGTGCGTTCAAGGCGGAAGCCATATTCCTTGAGCAATGTGCGAATAACGCCGGTTACCAAGCCGATGAAGATCAGTGACCCGAACGCGCTGATCGCGAATATGACACGCGCGGTCCAGCCAATTCCGTTCAGATTATCGACGCTAACTCCGCGATCCTCCGCCATGCCAATCCAGTGCCCAAAATCCCACAAGTCATAGGGAAGCAGGAAATCGAATTGCTGCGCTAAACCGCCAAGAACCGCAAAGATAACCAGCGAAAATGAGTATAACCCGAGGGTCAAAACACGTCTGCCGTCCATCACGAAAATCGGCGGTGCGTCGGGATGGACAATCTCTTCTGCTTCTGACGCAACAACTACGCCGCTTTTGTGCGCTTTCACCACCTCGCGCAGCCGGTTCGCTTCTTCCACACTGACAAAGCTCAGTTTTGCATCATCACCATTGCCGCCGCCGGTTTCAAACTTGACCTCGCCCAATGAGAATATCCGTGCCAGCGGCTTTTGCTCGATGCTGACATCCTGAATGCGCTCATAGGGGATAGAGCGCGCAGTTCGGTTCAATATGCCGCTTTCGATGCGGATGTCATGCTCGCCGATATGATAGCGGAACCTGACCCATGTCAGCCAGCGGAACAACAGACTGAAGAACAGGATCGCGCCGACTAACATCACCGAAATCAAAGGGTTGTCGCTGCCGCGCGTACCGAAAAAGACGGCGAAGATCGGGAAGATCAGTTGCGGCAGGCCTGTGACGAAGCCGACGAACAGGCCGAGGATGTTGAGGCGCTCGCCTTCGTCGGCGGCCACGATTTCGGTATGATTATCGCTCAAATCACATCCTGCCGTATCGCCGCGCGAATTTTCTCCCGCATCGCAAGCGCATCTGCATGCAGCAATCCCGGCAAAGCCACCGTGCTATTATGATTGCCCGCCGTATGCACCGTCAGCGTCGCCAGATCATAACGCCGGTCAATCGGGCTCTGATCGACATCGATATGCTGGATGCGGCCAAATGGCACGACGGTATCGTGGTAGAACATATAGCCGCGCACGATGCGCAAACGGTCACTGCCCATGTCATAGCCCCAATGGCGGTATTTGCGGGCCGGTACGACGAAGGCGAAAAAAACATAGAGTGTGAGCACCGGCATGATGACAATACCAGACGGCAGCAACTGCGCACTTTCCAGCACCCCCGCGCCAATCAGAAAAGGCAGCAAGCTCAATGCGGACGATATTCGCGTTGTTGTCACATAGGCTGGGTTGAGCGGAGTCATCTCTGGCGCGGTTTCCTCTGTCATGAAGAAGATATGCGCAGACTGTGTTGCTTTGGCAAGACGGTTTGCACCTAATTCCTCTCCTTTGGGAGAGGATACGAAGCCTTGTCGCTTTAGCGACTAGGCGAAGTTGGTGAGGGGCTGGATG
>JANMPK010000312.1:0-2649 GCA_031369825.1 Sphingomonadales bacterium | reverse complement strand
GCGGCAAAATCGGTCGCTCGCCAGAGGCTGATCTGGTTGACCGCTATTTGAAGCGGATAAGCTGGCCGACAAAGCATAGCGAGCTGCCCGACAAGGGTGGCGAACTTACTGCCTCTGATACGCCTTACAAAACTATTATTCTCGACGAAAAAGGCGAGCAGCTAGGTTCGGTCGAACTGGCACGCCTGCTTGAACATTGGCGCGATGACGGCGTGCGCGAGGTGCGGTTCCTGATTGGTGCAGCAGAGGGTTTCGGCGATACCGAGCGGGCAGGGGCCGACAAGCTGATTGCCTTTGGCAAGGCTACATGGCCGCATTTGATGGCGCGCGCTATGCTCGCTGAACAACTGTTCCGCGCGACATCAATCATTGCCAACCACCCCTATCATCGTGAAGGATAGGGGTGTGAAATTTTTGCTCACCTTATCTGCTCTGGCCCTTGCTCCGCTGGCGGTTGCCGGCGGGCTCATGGCACAAGGCAATGCGCCCTCGCTCAACGCGCAGAAACAGGCGTTGCGCGATGCCAAGACCAGAGCTGCAGCGGCAGAGCGGCGTAGCGAATTTTTGCGGCAAGAGGCGAGCAATGCCGCAAACGCCGCCGACCGTATTGTCGCACAGCGCGCGGTATTGTCGGCCGAAATGGACGCCGCTGCGGCGCAAATCGAAGCTGCCAACGCGCGCATCGCAATCATCAGCCGTCGTCAGCGGGCGCAGCGCGCGCAACTGGGTCAGGAAAGCGAGCCTATGTTGCGGCTCAATGCCGCGCTCCAGCAAATGACCGGGCGGCCCACAACGTTGATGATGGCGCAACCGGGTCAGCGGACCGACTATATCCATCTTCGCGCGGTGATGGCGACGGTGCAGCCCGAAATCGTCAAGCGCACATCGGCGCTGCGGCAACAAATTACCGTCCAGAATGAATTGCGGTCGCAGGAACTGCTTGCGCTCAAATCTTTGGACGATGCGCGCTCGCGACTCAAAAGCAGGCGCGCTTCGCTTGCCAAATTGGAGGGCGAGGCACGCGGCAAAGCGGGTGACTTTTCCGCCGATGCCGCGATTGAATTTGAACAGTCCATCGCGCAAGGTGAGCGCGCCCGTGATATTGTCGAGAATATGGATAGCAAGCGATTGAGCGGTGAAAATGCCGCTGCTTTGTCGGCGCTTGATGGCCCGGTCTTGCGTCCCGGGTCGAAAGAGGTGCCACGTTCGCCTGGGGGGAGGGCTTATGTTATTCCTGTGGGGGGTGATGTGGTATTCGGCTTCAACGAGCTAAACAGCACGGGATATCGTGAACGCGGTATCAGGCTGTCGTTGCCACCATCATCCGCCCTAGCTGCCCCTGCTGCGGGACGAATCACTTATGCTGGTCGTTACCGTGGTTTCGGCCAGATCGTGATTATCGAACATGGCGGCGGCTGGACTACGCTGGTGACCAATCTTGCATCGCTTGACGTGGCAAAGGGTGCAGCGGTCAGTCAGGGCGAGAGATTGGGACGAACGCGCGATGACCAGTCGGAAATCAACTTGGAATTGCGCCGCAATGGCCGGATAATGGACATCGCTGCTTTGGTATCATGACGCCGCTGATCGAGGGGCTTGTGCATTTCGTGGTAAACGCGCTTTCACCATAGTCGCTGGCCAGTTATACGAATCAGTATAGGATTATAGAATAGGACCCTGTGTCATGAAGAACCGGCTGCTGCATACAACTTTCGCGCTAGCCTTGGCTGTTTCGATACCCGTGACGGTATTGTTGGCGCAAAGCACGCCCGCACGCCCTGCCGCTCAGCCTTCGGCAGACCAGTTCCGTGATCTGGAAGAATTCCTTGCGGTCTACAAAAGGGTGAAATCCAGCTATGTCGACAAGGTTGATGACAAGCAATTAATGGAGGGCGCGATCCAGGGGATGCTCGCCAGCCTAGATCCGCATAGTGGTTTCCTCAACAAATCGGATTTCAACAATCTGCAAACGCAGATTGACGGCGAATATGGCGGCCTCGGCCTGTCGGTGACGCTGGAAGACGAAGCGGTTAAGGTTATCGCGCCAACCAAGGACACGCCTGCTGATAAGGCAGGAATCAAATCGGGCGATTATATCACCCATCTTGATGGCAAGCTGATTTACGGCGGCACTCTTGATGAAGCGGTTGAGGCGATGCGCGGGGTACCCGGCACCTCGATCAAGTTGACGATCATCCGTCCCGGCCGCGATGCCCCGTTCGATGTCAGCATCACCCGCGCGATTATCGACCTTAAGCCAGTGAAGTGGGAAGTTAAAAACAGGATCGGCGTTATTTCGGTTACTGGATTTTCCGAGGATACCGGGGTTGATGTCGTTGCCGCAATTTCTGGTGTGAAAAAAGCATTGGGCGGTAAGCCCTTGGGCTATATTCTCGACCTGCGTTCGAACCCCGGCGGGATATTGGATGAGGCGGTCGCCGTTTCAGACGCGTTTCTCGACAGCGGCGAAATCGTTTCCGAGCGCGGCCGCGATAAACGCGATACCCAGCGTTACTGGGCCGAAAGCGCGGTGCCGGGCGATGCTGCGGGCGGTTTGCCGGTGATCGTTCTAGTCGATGCGGGTTCAGCCTCGGCATCCGAGATTGTCGCAGGCGCATTGCAGGACCATCACCGTGGTCTCGTTATGGG
>JANMPK010000309.1:0-3568 GCA_031369825.1 Sphingomonadales bacterium | reverse complement strand
CAGCGGCTCGCCACGTTGCAAGATTGTCTACCAAGGATTTGGGAATCGTCGCCGGATCGCAATTGTCGCGCCAAAATGCGCTGTCGCGGCGCGTTGACAGACAATAGTGCATCTTCAGGAAATCGGCGATATTGCGATAGTGTTTGTGCAATATCCGGTTGTAGCTCGCCTGCGGCTGCGCCCCGGATATATAGCGCGGTACGTATTCCAGCAGCGCCCAATTCGCCATTTCGATGAGGTAAATGCCGGTCGACTCTAGCGGCTCCAGAAATCCGCTCGAAAGTCCGATTGCGACGCAATTGCCGCGCCATTGTTGGTCATGATAGCCAATGCGCATATCCAACCGCCGCGTTTCAAGGGCTTCAGCAGGCTGCTGCACATAGGCCGCGAGCTCTGCCTTGGCGTCGTCGTCGTCAATATGGCGCGAGCTATAGACATGGCCCACGCCGCGGCGATCCTGCAGCGCAATATCCCATATCCAGCCGGCACTTTGCGCGGTCGATTTGGTATAGCCGTTGATATCGGCGAGGCTCTCATTCTCCACCCGCGTTACAACCGCACGATCAACAAATAATATGTCCGACAGGCTGTTAAAGCCATTTTGCTTATCCGAATTGATCAGTCTTGCGGCAAAGCCAGTGCAGTCGACAAAAATATCGGCTTCGATCCGGTCCCCATTGTCCAGATGTATCGCGCTTATCTCATCGCCTTGCCGTTTTACCTCAACGACCTTTTGGACTTTGTGGCAAACACCACGCTTTTTGCCCAGCTCTTTCAGAAATTGCGCAAGTTTGCCCGCATCCAGATGATAGGCATAGGCAAGTGCACCATCATAGGGTTTGTCAGAGAAACCCTTTGGCGCCTGACCATGCTTGGCAATTTCAGCTTGCACCGAAAACTGCTCAGCATATGCAGCGCGTTGTTCCGGCGGCAATTGCAGCCATTGCCAAGTCGCATCTTTCCCCTCAACTATGATCTGGTCGCCAAAGGGGTGGAAATAGCTGTTGTCGCCGCCATCCTTCGGGTCGCTGCGCCAATTGATGAATTCGATGCCTTGCTTGAAGGTCGCGCCGCAGTTTTTCAAGAAAACATGTTCTTCTATACCGCACGCGGCAAGAGTCTGACGAATCGAAGGGATAGTTGCTTCGCCCACACCCACGGTCGAGATGTCCTCGGCTTCGATCACGGTGATATTAACCGGTCGACCTATGGTGTGTGGCAGTAGGTTCTGCAAAAAAACCGCTGTCAACCAGCCGGCAGTGCCGCCGCCGACTATCACGATATTTAAGCAATTTCCTACGACAAGATTGGGGTGCTTTTGCACTTATTTTAACTCCCGCACACCCGAAAAACTAACATTGTCAGGCATCAATTCTCCAATTTTGTCAATCGCAGAATTAGGGCCCAGACCCTGATGAAAGCCACCGGGCTGAACAGATAGCACCAGCTGTACAACGGCAGGCTTGCCATTGACAATTTGGCCAATAACACACGCCCATGCTTGGCGTCTGCTATTATCCCGAACACTGGCCGCAAGAGAAATGGGCCGAGGATGCAGCGCGGATGCGTGCGCTGGGCCTGACCTACGTCCGCATCGGCGAGTTCGCGTGGGGCCGGATTGAGAAAAGCGAGGGCGTATTCACATGGGAGTGGATGGACCGTGCGATTGAGACGTTGGGCGCGGCTGGTCTCAAGGTCGTCCTCGGTACACCGACTGCGACGCCGCCAAAATGGCCCTGCGCGAAATATCCCGACATTCTGCCCGTTGATATCCACACCGGCATCACGCGCGGATTTGGTTCGCGGCGGCATTATGATTTTTCGAGCGAAACCTATCTGGTGCAGGCGGAGCGGATTACGGCGGCGATGGTAGAGCGATATGGAGGCAACTCTTATGTAGTCGGCTGGCAAACCGATAATGAGCTTTGTTGCCACGATGCGACGCTGAGCGCCTCGACGGCCGCGTGAAACAAATTCCGCGCTTGGTGTGAGGCGCGCTATGAAAGCATCGAAACGCTCAATGCCGCATGGTGCGATGTCTTCTGGTCGATGGAATATGACACCTTCGACCAGATCGAGCTGCCCTTCTTCACCGTATGCGAAACCAACCCAGCGCACCGGCTGGCCTATCGCCGGTTTTCCTCCGATCAGGTCGTGCGCTTTCATGACGTCATTATTTCTGCGATCTGGCGTCATGCCGGGCCGGATCAGTGGGTTACGCACAACATCATTCCGCCCGCCACGACCGGCGTCGATAATGCTGCGCTGACCGCGCAGCTCGATTTTGTCAGTTACGACAATTATCCATTGGGCTTTTCCGACCAATTAATGGCCAATGCACCCTCGCAAGAAGCGCGCGCTTTCATGCGTACCGGCCATCCCGATTTGGGGGCGCTCAATTTCGATCAGGTGCGCGGGCTGTCCAAAGGTCCGTGGTGGGTGATGGAACAGCAGCCGGGACCTGTGAACTGGGCACCGCATAATCCAAGGCCCGCGCCGGGCATGATCCGGCTGTGGACTTTGCAGGCCTTTGCCCACGGCGCGGGCTGTGTGGCCTATTTCCGCTGGCGTCAGGTGCCGTTTGCGCAGGAAGCAGATGCACGCCGGGTTGCTGCGGCCTGATGATGTGCCAGCGGCGGCTTGGCCAGAGGTCGAGCAAGCTGCGGCGGAAATGGCGTTGCTCGGGGGGCTGGACGTGAATGCGGCAAAGTCGCCGGTCGCGATCATCGTCGATCCGGCGTCGGATTGGGTTGACCAGATTGAACGGCAGGGTGCTGGCTATCTTTATGCCAAGGTCGTTTTTCAATATTACCGAGCGTTGCGCGGCCTTGGAGTTGATGTTGATTTTGTTGCGCCGGGCGGGGCGCTTGATGGCTACAGCCTGGTCATTGCGCCTTCGCTCGCTATGCCCGACGATGCCACGGTGAGGTCAATCGCGGCAAGCACGGGCCTATTGTTGTTCGGTCCGCGATCAGGTGCGAAGACGCAAGAGTTCTGGATCAGCGAAGGCTTGCCACCTGGGCCGCTGCGGGAATTTGCGCCTGTCAAAGTGACATCGGTTGAAACACTCCGGCCCGATTGTGGCGGGACCATAACATATCGCGGACAACAGTTTGAAAGCGGCATTTGGCGTGAGACGATAGAGCTGTTGGGCGGGGAGGCGACGGCTACCTACGAAGACGGTGCACCGGCGATGTTACGCTGTGGCCGCGCGACCTATCTGGCGACGCTGACCGATGATGCGTTCCTGACCGCGCTGATCGGCGATCTTTGCGCAGAGGCGGGCATATCAACACTATCGCTTGCGCCAACGATGCGTTTGCGGCGGCGCGGTGGGTTGACCTATGCCTTTAACTTTGCGAGCGAATCGGCATTCGCTCCTGCCCCTGCAAACGCCAATTATGTCATCGGCGGGGCCGAAGTTCCGGCATACGGTGTCGCTGTCTGGCGCTGATCAGCGCTCTTTGGTGGCGCTGAACTTCAATTCGGGGTGCTTTTCCTGCTGATAGCCAACATCCCATGAAGAGCGCGCCATAAACACCGGATGGCCGTCGCGGTCCTTGGCCAT
>JANMPK010000294.1:0-5312 GCA_031369825.1 Sphingomonadales bacterium | reverse complement strand
CACGGCTATAATTCACGCTGCCGAAATAGGCGTAATATGGCTGGCTGCGGGCATAGTCACCCGGGCGTCTGCGTCCCTCCATGACCTGTTGCGAGCGCACACGGTAAGGTCCTCCTGACCGATAAAAGGCGCGCAGATCGGCGACAACCATCTTGGGGTCGCCGTGACGCAATGTCCGAACTGTATCGCCAATTCGCTCGATGCCGAGGCTATGACACATCGAACAGTTCTGCTCCATATTTATCGGCTGGAACCGGACACCATCGGGCGTCTTCACATGACAATCTTTACAGTTGAGGGACTCGCCAAAACCGAATTGCTTGCCCATTCGTCCGGCCATTCGGGCGACGCCGTTGGTGCTCGAAAGGTGGATATTGTGGGGGAATTTTAGCCCACCATCTTCGACTGGTTTGCGGTCTAGCGATATCCGCTCCTTCGTCGGCGGATTGCCAAGCACGGTTATCACCCTTGGTTTGAACTGGGGATGGGCGGTGCCAAAGTCCCCGGCATTGGCGATTTTGGTATCAGTCAACCGCTTGTTCAAATGAGTATGACAACTGCTGCAAAATTGTTGCTTGGTATCCTCCATCGGCCCGGCACCTTCATGCTCGGTATGGCATTCAACGCAGCGTCCCTCGGGTCGGTTGAATTTATCTGCAATTTGGCGGGATATTTTGTCGTCCCATTTAAGCGGCGCTTTGGCCAGTTTCAACCGTTTGGGGTCGGCATGGTCGTGCACATCTTCATGGCAAGACACGCACGACGTGTCGCGCACCGCGACGAACGCTTCGGTGTGGCAAGACTGGCAATCCATGCCCAATCCGGCATGGGCCGATGATAGCGACCCGCTGCTCCACAAACTGTCCGCGTGAAAGCCGCCGGGGCGTTTTTCTGCATTTTGATAGTTATAGAATGTCTGGATCGGCCACACCAATAAAGCGAGCAATACGATCAGCGACAATGCCCATGCAGTCAGCCGTCTGCCAGGTAATATGCCTCTTAATGTGAACAGCCCTATTTCGTCTTTTTCCTGCGTAGAATCAGAAAGCGCCTCAATCCGCTCCGCGGTAACAACCACAGTCGCAGCTTCCACTGAAATGACGAGTAAATGGCTGCCAAAACGAAGCTCTGCTCCGCCTGCCACATCAATAATGGCCTGTGACGTTTTACGGCCATCAACTTCAAAACCGAGCCCAGTGAGTGCCGAGGCCTCTATCTTTCCATTGTCTTGGATCGTCAAACGCGCATGACGCAACTCGACCGCCAGATCAGCCAGATGAATTTCGCACGATGCTGCGCGGCCGATGAAAATCGTTTCTTGCGGATGCGGGTAGGCGCGGATAATTTCCCGGCCATCTGACGTGCGCGATATTTGGCGAACAAGAAAGCTCATATCGCCATCACCAATAGAAAAACACGCTGACGATGTGGGCAATGAGTGCGGCGATCAGCGCGAACGTCAATGGCACATGAATATAAAGCCATATCTCCAACATAGCCTTTAACTGTAAATGTTTTCGTGTCCGGGCAAGAATGGCTTTTTTGCGCCCTAGCAACGAGTCCACTTTCTCCAATGGATCATCCATCCGAGGCTGGCTGCCCGTCACAAGCAGAATTTCTTGATGAGCTTTACGGGTTATGCAGGCCGGATAGCGGTTTGAAAGTCGACGGATAATGCCGCCACCGAAAGGGTTTTGATCAAGCGAACGTTGCACCAACTCAGCATATTGCCGGTCAAGCGGTTGCGCAGCATCATGCAATTGCCGGTCAATCGAGCGTAATGACGCAAGCATCTGTCCCTCGGTCGTCTGGTCGCGATTGGCGCTCATCACGCGAGGCAATGTTGCATAAACGGTAACGCCCCAAATGCCTGTCAAAATGACGATCATCATCAGCACATAAGCGAGTGTGTGGACGTTCCAACCAAGCTGAAACCCGGTATGCAGCGTTGCGATCACGCTCAGGCTAAGCCCCAGGTAGACATGCGCCGATGTCCATGCCTTTAGTGACCAATGACCACGTGTCATTTTGCGTTTGCGGATGCCTAATACGCTTAGCCATAGGATGATCAGGACACCAATCGTACCCAAAGTATAGCCATACCAACTGCCGCCATTATGACGTGGCTGAACGTCAATCATAAGATAGCTGACAACTGCCAACAGCGATATAACCGTCGCGATTTTGGACCAGCGGAAATTCGCGTGGCGCAAAAATCCTTCATGTGTCCCGTCGCTGCGCACACGTCCAGATTGTGCCGATTGTCGCCTTGCTTGCCCCGCCATCAGTCGCCCTCGGCTTCCAGTCGGGCGACGGTCAGAAACCGCTCAGGGGATACGCGGATCGCTGCACCGGTCGGGCATGCCCTGACACAGGCGGGCCCACCTTCAATGCCGGAACACATGTCGCACTTGATCGCTTTTTTGGGCTTTTCGACATTGGGATCAGCGTTCTTATACGACCATTTTTTGCTCGGTTCCCCGGGACCGGGCCCCAAGCCTAACATCATCCAGCCGAGCAAACCCGGCTTTTTTGGTGGCTCGGCTTCCATACGGATCACGCCATAAGGACAATTGCGCTGGCAATTGCCACAGCCGATGCAGGTGTCGTCAATAAACACTTCGCCGTCGGGGCCACGGTGGATTGCATTGGGCGGACAATCGGCCATGCAGTGTGGATGTTCGCAGTGCCGGCATGATGTGGGCACATGGAGATGCGCATATGTCCGACCCGCCTCTCTGTCCAACCGCGATAGGCCTTCATGGCTATCGGCACATGCTTTCTCGCAATTGTCGCACCCGACACATAGATTTTCGTCGATCAGTAACACATCGGTCGCCTCGCCGATGCCGTTCTCGACCAAGAAATTGGCGATATCGGAATACATATCAACGACGCTGGAGAAACTGTCTTTTTTGGCTTCGACAAAGGAATTGAGGTCTTGCCGCGACGCCATGTCTGATTTGATCCGCGCCAGCAATTGTGGTTTTCGTTCGAGCAAAGATTTGAACGTAGCGCCGCCGAGTTTGATAACTTCAGATTTGATTGCGGCCTTCACCGTCGCTGTCCGGCGCGTATTTCCGATCAGCGCCATTTCGCCGACATAGGAACCAGCTGGCAAATAAGACAAGAAGACCTGTTTACCGCCAACCTTCTTTTCAACGATCATTGATCCTTGGCGGATAATGAAAATATCATCGCCGTCGTCGCCTTCGGTTATTATCGGTTTGCCTGCACTCACCGTCTGGATTTCACTGCCGTCCAAAACCTCAGTTAAATCGGACGGGACAAGACCAGATCCGAAAAGCTGAAGCAATTGGCGCTCGGTCGCAATACGCTCAATAGCGCGCTTTGCAGCTGGTACAGAGCTTTGCAATTTAAGTGCTGCGGTGCGTGAAATTTCAACGCAAATTGAATTTTCGCCAGCGCGGATCGTGGCGCCGCGCCGTCGCCCCGAAATCAAACCGACCTCACCGAATATGGAGCCACTAGCAATGGCTGCAATTTTTGACGGATCACGTGGGCCAATCAAAACTTCGACTGAACCGCTGGCAATTGAAAAAAGCGATGACCCCGGATCATTACGTTCAAAAACCGTCTCGCCCGCGCGATAATATCGGGCCTCGGAATCAAGCATAAATTCGCGCATTTGCAACGGCGTTAGCCCGTTCAGGATGGTCACATTTGAGCGCAGGAATTCCAGCCATTCCTCGACAGTTTTGCGACCCGGTAAATCCTTGAACTTTGCTTCAAGAATCGGTTCATCCGCTGGTTTCAGCGCGGTATTGCCGTTAATGAATTCAACAACATCATAGCCTTGGTTCATGCAATGCTTGATCAGCGGATAGCCCGCCAACGCGCCAATGACAAAGATACCAAGCTTGGTCGATTCAAAGGTTGGCGATAATTTTGGAAATGCAACGCGGTCATCGCTGGTAAATTCCACACCGCAGCTTTCGACAAATTTGCGCGGAGGTGCTGATCCCATTCGCGCAATAATCCTATCACATTTGACCTTCGCTTCACCATCGGGTGTGTCATAAGTAATGAAACCGTGCTCGACGAGCGTCGGCGTAGTGCCGGTTCGAACCACAACCCGTCCGGAATCGCGTGCCGCCAGCAATGCCTTGATATTTGCGTCTTTGGCGGTGGTAAATTCAGCATTCCGGTTGACAATCGTAACTGTATTGCGCTGTTCGGGGTCCGCCGCCAAACCAAGCGCGTTCTCAATCCCCGCGTCACCTGCACCAATCACGGCGATATGCTCATCTATATAAGCACCGGGATCATCAAGTGAATATTGGACATGCGCCAAATCGCCACCGGGACACCGCATCAAATTCGGATTGCCCTGCGTACCGACAGCAAGAATTATCGTCTCAGTCTCAATTACTGTGCCATCGGTGAGTTGCAGGATGAAAGTGCCCTGTTCGCCTTCTATGGCTTTGACTTCGGAATGATAACGCACATTCACCTTGTGACCGCCGGTCTGGCTGTCCCATATGTCCAGTATTGCCTCTCGCTTACCAGCAGCAAAATCGACATCCGACCGCAGCACAAGTTGACTAGGCGTTGCCATCACATGCTTGCCCTTTTGGTATTTATATATCGTGTCAGATAGATGATCTGTTTTTTCGAGCAAAATGTGGGACAGTCCTAAAACTGCCGCGCGCGAAGCAGCACTCAGTCCAGCGGGGCCGGACCCAATGATTGCAACGCGGTACCGCTCTGTCACGCCCCTACTCCCCTCATCACGACAAATAGTATCATGATCAAACCGAAGAAATTACCAAGGACAAGGCGGCGCGACCTACCTACCCGGACATTTTGGGTTTCGATTTCAAGACAGCTTACCAACTCTAACGGATACTGCTAGACCTGAATTTTCATTATATATGAGGCTAACATGGCTGAATCAGTCGAAACATCAAAAATTCCAAGGATGGTTTTTTTTGGTGCTCTGATCATCCTGATAATAGCAATTGCTATTGGCGCATCGCGTAACTTTGGTGGGGCAACTGCGGAAGATTCGGAGGCGATGCTGGCGAACAGCAAAGCAGGAGCGCCCGGACCAGATGCCGTCATTGCTTCGCTGGAAGAACGTACCCGCAAAGAACCCAAAGATGTCGAAGCATGGCAGCTGCTTGGCTGGTCCTATTTCGAAAATGGCAGATATCAGAATGCGGCGGGTGCTTATAGCAAAGCAACGCAATTAGAACCTGATCGCGCAGTTTATTGGTCCTCGCTTGGCGAATCTCTGGTTATGGCTAATGAGAGTGATCCAATGCCAAAAGCGGCCCAAGTGGCTTTTG
>JANMPK010000123.1:0-2573 GCA_031369825.1 Sphingomonadales bacterium | reverse complement strand
ACGCGGTCAAGCGTTTCGAGCGGAGCTTGCCAAAAGGGAGGATCGGTCACCGCACCCATTTCACAAGGTCTGCGGTCACCAGATCAGGCGCGCCCTCATTAGCGTCGGTCTTCGGCTGATCGGCAGGCAAGATAGCCAAAGGCTTTCCATCCGGGCCCATAAGATAAGGCTGCTGCGAATGGCTCATCAGATAGGCACCGGGCTGCGACCCTTCGACACGGGCGTAATAGACCACAAATTTTTTCGCGGCATCGGCAATCTCAGCCTCGGTTCCGGTCAAGCCAATAAGGCGTCGGTGAAACGCGCTGGTGAATTGTTTGAGCACCGCTGGCGTGTCGCGCTGGGGATCGACAGTAATAAATATCGGCTGGATTTTCTTGGCCAAATCAGGCGCGGTTTTCTCGAACGCCTTTAGCCCAGCCATCAAATTCTGCACGTCTGGGGTGCAGATATCGGGGCAATTGGTATAGCCGAAATAAACGATGCGGTATTGGCCATCGAATTCGGCATAGCTGCGTTTCTTGCCGTCCTGGTCAGTCAGCGTGAAATCGCCGCCGATCGCAGCTCCGGCAAGCGGCGCCTCCGAAAAGGGCGGTTGGCTTGGCGCGCTATCGCAGGCGGCAAGCAGTAAGATTGCGGCGATAGAAATTGATACATTTTTGTTCATGGCAGCGCCAGACATGGTCTGCTAAGCAAGCAATATCAAGCTATGTTGAGTTAAAGGTTTAGGATTTATGGGGCGGTCTTCGTTGAAAGCAAAAATCATTCTTTCGGTCGCCACGTTGGCGGTAACGCTTCCTATCGCAGGCGGCTTGATTGCGCCTGCTGCTTATGCGCAGTTTTCCGATAGCTATAATTTTCTAAAAGCGGTGAAAGAGCGAAAAGGCGAAGAAGTTGAGAAATTTCTGGGCGAACCAGGCTCGGTCATCATCAATACGCGCGATGGATCAACCGGAGTGGGTGCATTGCATATCGTTGTCGAACGACGCGATTCTGCATGGTTAGGCTTTCTTCTGCAAAAGGGCGCCAACCCCAACCTTGCTGATAAAAAAGGCACAACGCCTCTGATGTTGGCGACGCAGCTTGGCTTTGTTGAGGGTATTGACTGGTTGATCAAGCATAAGGCGCAGGTCGACATGACCAACCGTTCGGGTGAAACCGCGTTGATCTATGCGGTGCAATTGCGCAGCGCTGAATCGGTGCGCGCGTTGCTTAAGGCGGGGGCAAATCCCGATAAGAAAGACAATCGCGCAGGGTATTCGGCGCGCGATTATGCGACGCAGGACGGACGGGCGAATGCCATTCTCTCGATTATCGAAGCGGCTGATAAAAAAGCTAAGCCAGCCGATGATAAGGGACTGGATTTCACGGGTGTTGTTGAGAAAAAACCGAACTGATTGATCGTGCGCGCTTAATCAGGAGGGCGTGAATTTCATCGCCACGCCGTTCATGCAGTAGCGTTTGCCGGTTGGCTTTGGTCCATCGTCAAAGACATGGCCGAGATGTCCGCCACAGCGGGCGCAGTGCACTTCTGTGCGAGCAATGCCAATCTTATAGTCGGTGGTGGTGCCAATGCCGCCCGCTAGCGGACGGTAGAAACTCGGCCAGCCGGTGCCGCTTTCAAACTTGGTTAACGACGCAAATAACTGCTTTGCGCATCCAGCGCAGCTATACGTCCCCTTGCGTTTTTCGCTATTGAGGCGGCTGCTATAGGGCCGCTCGGTGTCTTCGCGACGCAACACAATAAATGCGGCCGGCGTTAGCAATTTGCGCCATTCGGCGTCGGTTTTGGTTACCGCAAAGCGCGTTTTAGCCGATACTTCACTGCCGCAACCAAAGGTTAAACCAATGGCAGTAACACCGGTAAGGCTTAAAAACTGGCGTTTGGAAACGAGCATCTACGATATCCTTATATCTGGCTTTTCAGATGTAGATACGCTCGAATATGCCAAAAGGTTTCATGGCCTTCAATATTGCGAAAGCTCGACCACCATTTTGCGGTAACCGTGGACGAAGCAGGCGGCAACCCTGTCTGGCGCGCCAACCACATTCACCCGCAGCCGCCGTTTTGCCATTTCCTCAAGCAAGATGCGGATTTGAAGTTCGGCAAGACGCGCACCGACGCAGCGGTGGATACCATAGCCGAACGACAGATGCCGCCGTGCGTTTTCGCGGTCAACGATCAGCTTGTCGGGGTTTTCAAACACGCTTTCGTCGCGGTTGGCGGAGATATACCACATAGCGATTTTGTCACCGGCCTTAATCGGCGCGCCGAAAAGGTCATGGTCTTGCAACGCGGTGCGTCGCATATGCGCAAGCGGTGTCTGCCAGCGGATGATTTCCGATACCGCATTGGTGATCAGTTCGGGATTTTTCTCCAGCTTTTCGCGTTCGTCGGGAAACTGGTCGAGGCCGAATGCGTAGCCTGACATTGAATTGCGCGTGGTGTCGTTACCGCCGACGATCAGCAGGATCAAATTGCCCATATATTCCCACTGCGTCATGTCCTTCATCGGCGAATGGATCATCCGCGAAATCAGGTCTGGCGCTTCGCCTCGGTTCAACCGTTCGTC
>JANMPK010000261.1:0-3820 GCA_031369825.1 Sphingomonadales bacterium | reverse complement strand
AACGCGCCGTTTTCCCATAGAAACTCGATCGTTCCCGCACCGCGATAGCCCATATCGGCCATCGCATCGGCGCAGATCATCCCCATCCGGTCACGCTCGGTGGCGGACAAGACGGGTGAGGGTGCTTCTTCCAGCACCTTTTGGTGGCGGCGTTGCAGCGAGCAATCGCGTTCGCCCAAATGTATGGCCTTGCCATTGCCGTCGCCGAAAATCTGAAACTCGATATGGCGCGGGTTGCCGAGATATTTTTCAAGATAAACGGTGGCATCGCCGAACGCCGCTTTGGCCTCGGTTCCCGCCTGCTGCATCTGGGATTCCAGCTCCTCTTCGGAGTTCACAACCTTCATGCCGCGACCGCCGCCGCCCGACGCCGCCTTGATGATGACGGGATAGCCGATGTCGCGGGCGATGGCCTTTGCTTCTTCGACATCCTCAATCGCGCCGTCGGAACCCGGAACCAGCGGCAGTCCTAGCTTACCAGCCGAGCGCTTGGCCTCGACCTTGTCGCCCATTGTGCGGATATGTTCGGGTTTTGGGCCGATCCAGGTGATATCGTGGCTCTCGACAATTTCGGCAAATTGCGCGTTTTCGGAGAGGAAACCGTAACCCGGATGGATTGCATCAGCATGGCTGATTTCAGCCGCCGAAATAATCGCCGGAATATTGAGATAGCTGTCGGTTGCCGACGGCGGCCCGATGCAGATCGCCTCATCGGCCAAACGCACGTGCATGGCGTCGGCATCGGCGGTTGAATGCACCGCAACGGTCTTGATCCCCATTTCATGCGCAGCGCGGTGGATGCGCAAGGCAATCTCGCCGCGGTTGGCAATCAGGATTTTTTCTATGCCCATGTTTATTCGATCACCATCAACGGCTGGTCGAATTCAACGGGCTGGCCGCTCTCGACGTATATGGCGGTCACTGTCCCGGCATTGGTGGCGATGATCGGGTTCATTACTTTCATCGCCTCGATAATCAGAACGGTATCACCTGCTTTGACCTGCTGGCCAACTGCTACAAATGGCGATGCCTCTGGATCGGGGCTTAGGTAAGCTGTGCCGACCATCGGCGATTTTAAAGCATTTGCAGCGGTCGCCGCCTTGGATGCTTCGGCATGAGCACCGGCTGGCGCAGGTGCCGCCGCGACCGGCGCTGCTGCAACCTGCGTCGCCACCGCGCTCATCATCCGTGACACGCGGATCTTGCGCTCGCCGTCGCCGACCTCGATTTCGCTCAAGCCGGTGTCGTTCAGCATCGCGGCCAGTTCGCGCACCAAATCGGTATCGACCTGCATCCCGCCGCTGCTGCTAGATTTTACCGCCATGTTTTTACTCCTTGTACGACCAATACCGGATTGATCGCGCCTAATGTCAAAGTTGTAACGCCGCGTCCAGCGCCAGTTCATATGATTTGGCCCCGTGCCCGGCAAAACAGGCAGCCGCCGCCATACCAACATAGCTGATATGCCGAAATTCTTCGCGCTTGTGCGGGTCTGATAGATGGACCTCGATCACCGGTACCTTGATCGACTTGATCGCATCATGGATGGCAATCGACGTGTGGGTATAGCCCCCGGCGTTAAGCAGCGCCGCTTTGGCACCCACGGCCTGCGCTTCGTGCAACCAGTCGACCAGATGCCCTTCATGGTTGGACTGTCGAAAGTCGATATCTGCCCCTGCCAGCCGCGCCTGATCGTCAAGCCGCCCGGCAATATCATCCAGCGTATCGGTGCCGTAAATTTCGGGCTCGCGGGTGCCCAACAGATTAAGGTTCGGACCATTGAGAACAAAGATAACGGGCCGGTCAGCCAATATATTTCCCCGTGCTGTTTGCGACAGTAGCGGTTGCACACCGCGCGACACGCGCACTATATGGCCGCTAAGCAAAAAAGCGAGACGAAATGACCCTTTCTTCCATAGCCGATACTATCTCCCTCACCCTCAACGGCGAAACGCGTCGCTTTATAAGCGGTGCCAGCGTTGCCGATCTGGTCCGCGATATCGGGCTTGATCCGGCGAAGGTTGCGGTTGAACGCAATCTGGAAATCGTGCCGCGTTCAACGTTGGCTAATGTCTCGCTGGCCGACGGCGATGTGCTGGAGATCGTGCATTTTGTCGGCGGGGGCCAGGATTCTCAAAAGGGGGGTGACAGCTGGTCGGTCGCAGGCCGTACCTTCAATTCGCGGCTGATTGTCGGCACTGGGAAATATAAGGATTTCGAACAGAACGCTGCTGCTTTGGTCGCTTCGGGCGCGGAGATTATCACCGTCGCCGTGCGCCGCGTAAACGTGTCCGATCCAAAGGCGCCAATGCTGACCGACTATATCGACCCGAAGAAATACACCTATCTGCCCAACACCGCTGGCTGCTTTGACGCCGACAGTGCGATCCGCACGCTGCGGTTGGCGCGTGAGGCGGGTGGTTGGGATTTGGTCAAGCTAGAGGTGTTGGGCGAAGCCAAGACGCTCTACCCCGACATGCGTGAGACGTTGAAGGCAACAGAAGTGCTCGCCAAAGAAGGCTTCCTGCCGATGGTCTACTGCGTCGATGATCCGATCGCAGCAAAGCAACTGGAAGAGGCTGGCGCGGTTGCGGTCATGCCGCTTGGTGCGCCGATAGGTTCGGGGCTCGGCATCCAGAACCGGGTCACCATCCGCCTGATTGTCGAGGGTGCCAAAGTGCCTGTTCTGGTCGATGCAGGAGTCGGCACGGCGTCCGATGCGGCAGTGGCGATGGAGCTTGGCTGCGACGGCGTGTTGATGAACACCGCGATTGCCGAGGCCAAAGATCCGGTTGCTATGGCGCAGGCGATGAAGCTGGCGGTCGAGGCCGGGCGGCTTGCTTACACGTCTGGCCGCATGGGACGGCGGATGTATGCTGACCCATCAAGCCCATTAGCGGGCCTTATCTGAGCGGTTCATACGTAATAAAATTACAATATTTTACATTCGTCAGACATAATCGCCTGTTCGTCGATGCGTTGGTCGAACTGTCGACTGTCTTTGCGCTTAATCGAAAGTGTAATGCCTATGCAACACAGTCGGCTTAAATCTGATTTCGCAGGACGGGCCTGCACCAAACGCTCCCCAGCTAAAGATGTTGGTCCGCCTGCAACCCTCTCCCATTGGCTGATGGCCGAAACGGCTACGGCAATGAATGACAAACAAAGGATGTTCATCATGGTTACCCTCAAGACGATTGCGCTTAGTTGTGCCGCGTTGGCTACCGTTGCAGTTTCGGCCCCTTCTTACGCCACCAATGCCGTCAATATAAAAAATCGAGTTGTGCGTCACAGCGATCTCGATTTGTCGACGCAGAAGGATCAGCAGCGGCTTGCTATCCGCATCAAAAAAGCAGTCGAACAAGTGTGTTCAGGCCCGTTTGCTTACACCACTAAAGATAAGCAAAGCTTGGAGCAATGCCAGCTAAGAGCAATGGCAAATGTGCAACCGAAAGTAGAGCGCGCTATTGCCAATTATACGACAAACAAGTCGCTGGCGGCGAATGACGCTGTCGCAATTGTAGGCAACTGAACCAGAACGCTGATTAAAACGGTCCCGGCATTCACCTGCCGGGGCCGCTTTATTTTCCGGCCAGGCTTTTCACGTCGGCCAGATATTTGCGCCCGATGCGCATCGACAGATCATTACCAAGCAGCGCATGCCACACTCCGCCGCCTTCATGGCGCAGGCCGGTGATCAAATCACGTCTTACGATGTGACTGCGGTGGATGCGCTGGAATTGTTCGGGGTTTAGCCGCTGTTCGAGTGTTGAAATTGTCTGATGCAGCAAATAGCTGCGCTGGCCGGTATGCAGCCGTG
>JANMPK010000252.1:0-8282 GCA_031369825.1 Sphingomonadales bacterium | reverse complement strand
ACAAAAACGGCGCGGTCGTCGGCGGCATCGGGGTGATGGGCGACGGCGTTTACGGCTTCGATCCGAATATTCTCGATATCGACAACGACAATGAAGAATTTATCGCACTGGCCGCCACACAGGGCTTTGCTCCGGTCGAAGATATCAAGGCAGAACGGATAAGTGTCGATGGCACTTTGTTGCGCTATGCCGATGCGACCACCGCTGGACTGCGTGGCGGGACACCGCAAAGCTTTGCCTCACTCAACGGCAGTATTGGTAATTTGATATCCGTTCCCGGATATTCCGGCGGCTCTATTCTCGCCGGCGCCATCTTTGGCAGCGAAGCGTCGGGCGTCCGTGCTTCAACTGCGGCGGAATTCTCCAACCGCGATGCGTATATTTTGTCCGACGGATCAGGCACCAATCGCTTCCCGATACGCGCTGGAACCGATGCCGCATCCATTGCAACACCCATCAGCCTCACCGAAGCACGCGCTTTGCTGGAGGAAGCCTTTACGACAATGAGCCGCTCACGCGGGCAAATACGGCGGCCTAATGATAGCCGCGCTCAGATGACGATCAGTCTGGTCGATACCCACGGCGCGGTGCTCGGCATAGTGCGCGGGCCGGATGCGCCGATATTCGGCACCGACGTTTCGCTGCAAAAGGCGCGTACAGCGGCATTTTTCTCGAACGCACAAGCAGCATCCCAACTGGCAGCTAACACCAATCCGGATGTCGGCGCATTTCTGGTCAAAGCTAGGACCTTTTTCGGCAGCAGCACTATTTTCACTGGACAAAACGCGTGGACTACACGTGCGATCAGCAATATCTCACGCCCCTATTTTCCAGATGGAGAAGTCGGGCGACCCGCCGGACCATTTTCGCGGGATATTAACGGCTTCAATCCGCTTTCAACAGGGCTTCAATCGGCATTGGTCGTCGGCAACATCACCACCCATGTCGGGTTTCTGCTGGGTAGCAATCCCGATACGCCTGCGCGGTGCACAACGACACCTGATGTCACAGCCGGACAAAATCGCCTACAAAACGGCATCCAGATTTTCCCGGGGTCGGTGCCCGTCTATCGCGGCTCAACCCTGATTGGCGCGATTGGCGTTTCGGGCGATGGTATCGACCAAGATGATATGGCCGGGTTCTTGGGTGCGAATAATGCGGGGCTGCGTGTCGGCGGCGTTAGCAACGCCCCTCCTGCGATCCGCAGCGATCAGATCGAGGTTGATATTGGCGGCACCAAAGTACGGCTGCGCTATATCGGTTGCCCGTTTGCACCGTTCCTCGACACCAGCCAGCAGAATGTGTGCCAGGGCCTGTGATGATGGTCGCCGATCTGCCACCGATGCCAGTTGCCGCAGAAGTTCGGGTCTTTGATCCGTTTCTGATGCTCGGGGCATTCCTGGAATTGACTTCGGCGGCGGAACAAGCTGCCGATGCGGTGCCACCAGAACCGGTTGCACCTTTGCCACAAGAACCGGAAGTTGATCCGTTGGCCGAACCCGACAATGGAATCATCGACGGTCGCAAACGCCCGGGATATCAACCTCGGCTTCCCGATAAGGTTACCCAAGATAATATCGGCGCGGTGCGCCCGCCGCCGCCCGAAGCATTTCCAACAGACGAATTTCCGGTCCCTGACCGTTGGCGATTGATCCAGTCGTTGGGGTTGGTGAAGGAACGCTGGCTCGACCCCTACAACCAGAACACCTATAAGGGTGACCGGCCAATCAACCGCGCGAAAGTGTCGTGGTTGCCGATAAAAGGTGATGACTGGTTCTTCGTTGCCAGTGCTGTCAGCGATACCGTAATCGAGGCCCGCACTTTCCCTATTCCCGTTGGCGTCCAGACCACAGAGCGGTCCGGCAATCTCGACGTTTTCGGGAAAGACGGCAGCGAGGTTTTTTCGCAGACTTTCATTGTCGGTGCAGCCCTTATCAAGGGCATGACCGCGTTCAAACCGCCCGATATCGAATACCGTGTCGCATTGGCGCTTAACGTCAATTATGTGAATGTGCCTGAAAAGCGGGTGCTGTTTGTCCAGCCTTCGAAGCCTTCGCACCGGCTCGACCATTTTCTGGGCGTGCAGGAACTATTCGTCGATTATCACATCCGCAACACGTCGGATCGCTATGATTTTGAATCTATCCGGGTGGGTATCCAGCCCTTTCAATCCGACTTTCGCGGATTTCTGTTCAACGATCAGCAACTCGGCATCCGCTATTTCGGCAGCCGCGATAATAACCGGTTCCAATATAATCTCGCGGCATTCTGGCGCTTGGAAAAAGATACCAATTCTGGACTGAACAGTGTCGTCCAGAAACCGCGTAATGATTGGGTCTTTATCGCCAATCTCTACCGCCAAGACATGCCCTTCCCCGGTTTGACCAGCCAGATTACCGCCGTCTACAATATGAACCGCGAGAAAAATCAGGTCGAGATTGATGACAATGGCTTTCCGGTGCGGCCTGCATTGCTCGGCAATTTACGCGGACGGAATTATGATGTCGTCTATCTGGGCTATAACGCCGATGGCCGGATTGGCCGGGTCAATCTGACCGCGTCGTTCTATGGGGCGATAGGCACCGATAGCCAGAATTTCTTCACTGGGCAAAAGGCGAAAATCCGCGCCGGTTTTGCCGCTGCTGAAGCGAGCTATGATCTGGACTGGATGCGCTTTCGCTTGTCCGGATTATACGCCAGTGGCGATCATGATCCGTTTGATAGCAAGGAAACCGGCTTTGACGCCATCTTTGAAAACCCGATCTTTGCCGGTGCTGACACCAGTTACTGGATACGCCAGACCATACCTTTTGCTGGCGGTGGACGCGCGGTTAGCGTCAATGGCCGCAATGGAATATTGAACTCGTTGCGGTCTTCGAAAGAACAAGGGCAGTCGAATTTTAATAATCCCGGCACGATGCTGCTCGGCGCTGGTGCAGATTTTGACCTAACACCAGCATTGCGGTTGTCGGCCAATGCCAATCATTTATGGTTCGAAAATACATCCAATCTGCAAGTGCTGCGCGCCGAAGGAAGCATTCCAAAGGAGATTGGATTTGACCTATCCGCCGCTGCAATCTGGCGACCAAAGGCGACGCAGAATATAGTTGTTCGCCTGTCTGCCGCCGCGCTGAAACCGGGCAAAGGTTTTAAAGACTTGTTTGCAAACCGGTCGCGCAACAAGCAATATTACTCGCTGCTTGCCAATGTGATATTGACCTACTGATGCGCGCTGAATTTGCCTTTAACCGCAACCGGATGTGGACGGTAATCTTCCTTTTGCTCTGCGCAGTGTTTGCAGCGACGCTTGCTTATGCGAGTGATGCTGAAAAGCCTGTGGAACGTATCTATCCGACCTTCCCACCTGCCCCGCGCACGCAGGAAGCAGCCGACGTTCAGGCCAAGTCATCGGGTTGTTATTCATGCCATGTCCAAACCGACGCGCCCACCATGCACACTTCGCCAGCGGTGCAACTTGGCTGCATCGACTGTCACGGCGGTGATCCGAAGGTCATGGGCAATGCAAACCTGAAGCATGATGACCCGGACTATGTCGCGGCGCGTGACAAGGCGCATGTGCTGCCTAAATATCCCAAAAGCTGGCATTATCCGTCGTCTGCCAACCCCAAACGCAGCTATGCTTTGCTCAACAAGGAAAGCCCCGAGTTCATGCGCTTCACCAACCCCACCGATTACCGCGTCGTGCGCGAATCCTGTGGTGCTTGCCATATGGAGGTGATCGAAGCGGGTGAACGCTCGATCATGGCATCGGGCGCGATGCTATGGGGCGGGGCTGCCTATAACAACGGCATATTGCCGTATAAGAACTATAATGTGGGCGAGGCCTATACCAAGCACGGCGAACCTGCGAAAATCGTCTCGCCCGGCAACCCGCCCGGCACTGTGACCGACGAACAAAAGAAACGCGGCGCGCTGTCGGTGCTCTATCCGCTGCCGATGTGGACTGTGGTTCCGCCCGGCGATGTCTTCCGCGTCTTCGAACGCGGCGGGCGTAATGTGAACACACAATTTGCCGAGGTTGGCCTGCCTAACCCGACCGGCAGCATACAACGCTTGGAAGAACCGGGACGTCCCGATCTCAAGCAATCCAATCGCGGTCCGGCCACAGGTTTACGCGTGGCGATCCCCATTCTCAATATCCACAAAACACGCCTCAATGACCCCTTCATGTGGTTCATGGGCACGAATGACCAACCTGGCGACTACCGCCATTCGGGCTGTGCGGCCTGCCACGTTATCTACGCCAATGACCGCGAGCCTCGGCATAGTCTGGGCTATTCACAATATGGCCGCGACGGGCAGACACAAACGGTTGACCCTACAATCGCAAACAAACTGGAACCCGAAGACCATGACGACAAGGGACATGGCGCGGTCAAAGAACCCGGCCATGATGAGGGTCTGGTAAAAGAAAAAGGCCATCCGCTGCGCCACGTGTTCACCCGCGCGATTCCAACATCGCAGTGCATGAATTGCCACATGCACCAGCCCAATATTTTCCTGAACAGCTATCTTGGCTACACGATGTGGGATTACGAATCCGACGCCCCTGCCATGTGGCCAGAGAAGCAGAAATATCCGACGGCGGAAGAAAAGTTCAAAGTTCTGGACCGTAATCCAGAGGCCGCAGCGCCTAAGGGCAAATGGTCCGATCTCGATTTCCTGCGCAACGTCTATGATCTCAATCCCGATCTGAATGACACGCAGTTCGCCGACTATCATGGCCATGGCTGGAATTTCCGGGGTATTTTCAAGCGCGACCGCGAAGGCAATTTGCTCGACGCAGAGGGCAAGAAAGTCGCTGACGATGACCCTGAAAAATGGCGCAAAAAGGGTGAAGGCAAATTTGTCGAACCTGGCGTAAATCCAGGCAAAACCGTGCATATGATGGACATCCATGCCGAAAAAGGCCTCCAATGCGCAGACTGCCATTTCGCACAGGACAGCCACGGCAACGGCCTGATCTATGCCGAGGTCGCCAATGCTGTCGAGATCGGCTGCAAGGACTGCCACGGCACCGCCGATGCCTATCCGACCCTGCTGACATCTGGCCCAGCGGCACGTCCGCAAGGCAACAACCTGACGCTGCTGCGCAATGCCGATGGCCGCAGGCGGTTCGAATGGCTATTTGAATCGGACGGTAGCCGCAAGCTCATCCAGCGGTCGATTGTCGACCCCAATCTGGAATGGGAGGTCAGTCTGGTCAAAGACAGCGTGAACCCCGGCAACGGACATTTCAACGCCAAAGCCGCACGCGCCAAGCTTATGGGCAGGGCGGGCAAGGAAACCGGCGACTATAAATATGGCCTCGATGTCCCCAAAGACGAACGCGCCCACGGTGATGATAACATGACCTGCTTCACCTGCCACCTATCATGGACCACCAGCTGCGGCGGGTGCCATTTGCCGATCGAGGCGAACTGGAAAACCAAAACGCACAAATATGAGGAAGAAGAAACGCGCAACTTTGCGACGTATAACCCGCAAGTCGCGCGTGAGGATATGTTCCAGCTCGGGCGGCACCAGACAACCAAGGGCAATATCATCGCACCAGTGCGCTCCACTTCGGCGCTGGTCCTGTCCTCCACCAACGTAAACCGCGAACGCATCTATATCCAGCAACCGCCGATCAGCGCGATTGGGTTTTCCAGTCAGGCCTTCGCGCCACATTTCCCGCATACGGTGCGCAAAACCGAAACCAAGCAATGCACCGACTGCCATTTGTCGGTGTCGGGTGACAATAACGCCATCATGGCGCAGCTAATGTTGCTTGGCACAAATTACGTAAACTTCGTCGGCCTAAACGCTTGGGTCGGTTTGGAAGGCGGATTTGAAGCCGTCCGTGTCACCGAATGGGATGAGCCACAATCAGTAATTGGCTCTTATCTGCACCGTTATGCCTATCCCGATTATTACAAACTGCATGTCGATCAAAATGGCCGCGAACTCAAAAATTGGGTGCGCGGCAAGGCACTCGACAAAAACCTGTCGGGCGAAACAGATGCAACCGAAGAATTCGCCAATATCGTCCAAGGAACGGGTGTCAAGGTCGGCTGCCTGCAACTGCGCGGCGAATATATGTACGTCGCCCAAGGCAGTCGCGGTTTTCAAGTCTACGACGTTGCCTCAATCGCCAATAAAGGCTTTTCAGAGCGCATCGTGTCAGGACCGTTTTCAAAGCTTGGCCATAATACGCGGGTTAAATCGAAGAACGCCACGTGCATGGCCTTGGCCACCAACCAGCCGATCAATCCGTTGCGCAACACGCCAGAAATGCGCGAAGCCAATCAGGAGCAGGCGTTTCATCCGATATATAATTATGCGGTGATCACTGACAGCGTCGAGGGCCTGATTTTGGTCGATGTAAACACGATGGCCGACGGTGAATTCCGCAATAACTTCCTAAAACGTGCGCTGACGTGGAATGATAATGGCCTCTTGAAAGGTGCCCGACACGTTACGCTTGCCGGTCATTACGCCTATGTTTCCGCCGATATCGGGTTGGTAGTGGTTGATCTTGACGATCCGATGCAACCCAGAACCGTCGCGGTGGTCGAATTGAACGATGCGCGTGCTTCTGCAATCCAGTTCCGCTATCTCTGGGTTAGTGACGCAGAGGGTGTGAAGTTATTTGACGTTACCAAATTGGCGGAGCCGATCGCAGTGCCCGAAGGCAACATATCTCTCGCCAATGCGCGCAAACTTTATGTCGCACGCACTTATCTTTACATTGCAGGCAAAGAGGATGGTCTGGTGATTGTCAATGTGACCAAGCCAGCGGCGCCTGCTGTTTATCTCAAAGAGACTTTTGGCGGGCAATTGACCGATGTTGAGGACGTCGTGGTCGCATCCACCAATGCCTCCGCCTTCGCTTATGTCGCCGATGGACGCAACGGGATGAAGGTCATCCAGCTAACTTCGCCGTCCAGCCAACCCAATTATTACGGCTTCTCCCCGGCACCAAAACCCGAATTAATTGCTTGGGCAAAAACCCCTTCGCCTGCTTATGCGATTTCCAAAGGCATCGACCGCGACCGCGCGGTCGATGAAAGCGGCAAGCAGATAGCAGTGTTTGGGCGGCTTGGGTCACGACCGTTTACCCGCGCAGAAATGGAAAAGCTGTTCCTTAACAGCCTCGGAAAACCCTATATGGTGACCGACGATGGTGAAGTTACAGATTGGCAACCACCGATGAAACTGCCTGCGCAGGCGGGCAATGGCGATACTGATTAGCTTGGTCGCTCGCCGATCAGCTGCCTGATGAGCGGTTGCAAATAACCATCATATTTTGCCAGCATGACATGATCGCCGGCACAGTCAAAATGTGAAACAAGTTCCCGCCCATTCCATAAATGCAAAGCATAAGCCGGTTGATCGGCGATAATCATAGGCCGGTTATCCGGTTTCTCGGGGTCAATCGGGTTCAGATCAAGCGTTACCTGTGGTGCGGTAGATGAACATATCGCAACCGCCGTTCCCTGCCACGGAACCACAATCGACCGGTGAATATGGCCACATATAATCCCCTTGATATTGGGAGCCCCTTCAATGGCTTGCACAAAGTTGCTTACCCATTGTTCCTCGGGATGCGTATTCATCCATGCGATGCCAACCTCAACCGGGGGATGGTGCATAACTATCACCGTCGGAGTCGAGCGATCTTGCGCTAGAGTTGTTCGCAGCCATTTGGCGCGTGTGTCGCAAAAGGCCCCGCCGTGCCGTCCCTCTTCCAGCGTATCGAGCATTAGTATCCGGATACCGCCTGTCTCCAGCACATATTGGACAAAGCCTTCAACGACAGGAACATCAGTAAATTGAGCGCTGAAATTGCGTCTAATATCGTGATTGCCAAGACACATATGGACAGGAAAACTGCAAATACTAAATGCGTTAGCCAACCGCTTGTAGCTCGCAGCATCGCCGTGTTCAGTCAAATCACCCGTGGCAATCAGCAAGTCCGGTCGATTGGGACCATCGTTCAAATGCCGTAAAACCTGATCTAGGCGTTTGCGGTTGAATTCGACAGGGTTATCCGGATCAAAACCCAGATGGATGTCGGTAACCTGTGCGATTAACAAAGCAAATCCCTCCCCCTATTTGCGTTCTTTTACTCTCGTCACTGCAGTTTTAATTCGGTCCAGTTTGCGCGCAGCGTCAAACTTCGGCACCCACGGCGCACCTTCGTCAGCGTGGAAACTATGACACATTGCACAGCTTGAAGGAACATCCGCATTTGATGCCTCGCCGCCGTGGCAACTGCG
>JANMPK010000204.1:0-3640 GCA_031369825.1 Sphingomonadales bacterium | reverse complement strand
CGCCACGCGTCGCCGCCTGCACCAGCACGCCACTCTCATAACGCAGCGAGCAGGACAGTCCGTCAATCTTGTCCTCCGCCGTCAACGCAACGGGCGTATCAACGGGCAGATTCAAAAACCGCCTTACCCGCGCCACAAATTCGAGCACATCCTCACTGCCAAATGCGTTGTCGAGGCTCATCATCCGTTTGGCATGAGTTACTTTGGCAAGCGTCGAACCTTCAACCGCAGCGCCCACCGCTTTGTTCGGACTATCGGCGCGGATAAGATTTGGAAACGCCGCCTCAAGCTCATTATTCCGCCGCACCAGCGCGTCATATTCAGCGTCGGAAATCTCCGGCGCATCCTCGGCATGATAGCGTTTGTTATGATGCGCAATCGCCTTGGCAAGGCGCATGAGTTCGTTGGCAGCGTCGGCTTCGGTGGTCACGCCACTTCCAACAACCGCTCTGCCTGCGCCCTTGCTTCATCGGTCACCTCGGCCCCCGACAGCATTCGCGCTATTTCCTGGCGGCGGGCATCCGCATTCAACAGCGACACGCCTGTGCGTGTTACAGTGCCTTCGCTCGATTTAGCGATGAAATAATGCGCCGCACCCCTGGCTGCGACTTGTGGGCTGTGCGTAACCGCGAGCAACTGCGTGCGCTGCGCAAGCCGCGCCAAGCGTTCGCCAATCGCCGCCGCAACTGCACCACCGACGCCGCGGTCGATTTCATCGAAGATGATTGTTGCCGCCCCGCCTTCTTCGGCAAGCGCCACCTTCAACGCCAAGATGAAGCGCGACAATTCGCCGCCCGATGCAATTTTGTTGAGCGGAGCAAACGGCGCGCCGGGATTTGTCGAAATGAGGAATTCGGCGCGGTCCATGCCGTTGCCGCTCCAGCGGTCTTCGGGCAATGCCTCGACACTGGTGCGGAATTGCGCGGCGTCTAGTTTCAGCGGCGCGAGTTCGCCCGCGACCGCCTTATCCAGACGCAAAGCAGCCCCGGTCCGCGCCGCAGTCAACGTCTCGGCCGCCGTGCGGTAAGCCGATGCTTTGGCCGCAACCTCGGCCTCAAGCTTCGCCAGCCCCTCACCGCCCGCTTGGATCGATTCCAACCGCGCCGCTAGATTTTCGGCCAGCGCAACGATCGCATCGGGCGCGACATTATGTTTGCGCGCCAGTGCCCGCAGCTCGAACAATCGCACTTCTATCTCGTCGAGCCGCGCCGGTTCAAATTCAAGCGCCCGCGCTGCCGCGTTCAATTTATCCTCCGCCTCGCTCGCCTCTATCACTGCACGGTCAAGCGAGGTCAGCGCATCGGCCAGCATCGGGTGCGCATCAGCCAACCGATCAAGCTTGCGCGCCGCGCTGCGGATCAGCGCGATGCCGCTTTTCGGACCGTCAAAGCTTTCCAGTACCGCCTTCAAATCGTCGGCAACGCGTTCACCCTTTTGCATGTCGGAGCGTTCGCCGGCGAGTTGCTCTTCTTCGCCTGCTTGCGGATTAAACGCCTGCAATTCGGCAACGGCATGTTCCAGCCATTCGCGGTCGCGTGCCGCGTTTTCAATACTTTCGCGCGCCACATCAAGCCGTGCCTTGGCCTCTTGCCAAGCGGAAAAGTTGGCCGCGACGCTAACAGTATCGCACCGGCCAAACGCATCGAGCAAAGCCCTGTGGCCGCGCGGATTAATCAGCCCGCGATCATCATGCTGGCCATGAATTTCCACCAGCATCGCACCAACATCGCGCAGCAATGCGGCTGAACAAGGCTGGTCATTGATAAACGCCTTGCTGCCGCCATCGGCCTTTAGCGAGCGCCGAATAAGCAGCGGCTCTCCCGCGTCCATATCAATGTCATTGTCGGCGAGCAGCGCCAGCACTGCGGCAGGCGCATCAAAACTCGCGGTTACCTGCGCCTTGTCCGAACCAGACCGCACCAGCCCGCTGTCGGCCCGCGCACCCAGCGCAAGCCCCAAGGCATCAAGCAAGATCGACTTGCCCGCCCCGGTCTCACCCGTAAGCACGCCGAGTCCGCCGCCAAATTCAAGATCCAGCGCCTCGATCAGCACCACATCGCGGATCGAAAGCCCCGTTAGCATAAGGGATCAGAGACGCATCACGCGGCTGGCGCGTGCTTTTGCATCAGTTCGTAGGCGCGCTCATACCATTTGCTGCCGGGATAGTTCGCACCCAGAACCGCGGCCGATTTCTTGGCTTCCGCAGGCACACCCATTGCCAGATAGCTTTCGGTCAGACGGAACAGAGCCTCTGGCGCGTGGGTTGTGGTGTCATATTTGTCGACCACTTCGCGGAACCGCAAAGCCGACGCCAGCCACAAGGCGCGGCGCTGATAAAAGCGACCAATCTCCATTTCCTTGCCCGCCAAATGGTCATTCACAAGGTCGATCTTCAACGTCGCATCCGAGGCATAACGCGTATTCGGATAACGCCTCTGCACCTCGCCAAGTGCGGACAAGGCCTGCTGGGTAATCTTCTGGTCGCGGGTCACATCGCTGATCTGTTCATAATAGGCCAAAGCGATCAGGTAATAGGCGTAAGGTGCGTCCTTATTACCCGGGTGGATCGACAAAAACCGCCGCGAAGCCGACACCGATTCGTTATATTTCTGCGCCATATAATAGGAAAACGAGCTCATCAGCTGCGCGCGGCGCGCCCACGGCGAATAAGGATGCTGGCGCTCCACCTCGTCAAACAGCGCGGCCGCGACTTCATATTGCTTGTTATCAAGCTTGTCTTTGGCGGCATTATACAGCGTATTCACATCGCGCGCGACATAGCGGGTGTTGCTGCCAGGCTTGGCACCACCGCCACCCAATACGCCGCAACCGGAAATCAAGGAGGTCGACGCCAGCAGCGCAGCGGACAGGAGAATTTTTCTATTCATGAGAATGTCCTTAGATACTCTTGAGGCCGTCGCCAAGGGTTTTGCGCATGTTAGTGCGAGATGCTGTATCGGGGATGAATTGGCGCGAATGTGCGGCGCAAACCAAAGCAACGGGCGAAACCACCGGCAACGCAAAACCGCCAGAAAATGCCCCTTAGCTTCACAAACTTCATAGGTTACGCGAAATTGCTGTGAAGTTAAGAGTAGGGTTTGGACGACCCCGTGAAGGCCTCGGACCGGACCAGAAATGCGCGGACACCGCGCGGGGGATCAACAACTTCAAAGCATGTCCTGAGCTAGTCGAAGGGAGCCCCACCCCGCCCGCTGCCTGACGCCGTGGCATTGGAGCGAGAGAATCCCAAATGGAACCTACATTGCAAGGGGAGTTTTCAGTAGCTGGCAATTACCCGCCGGAGGTCAAGCTGCCTTCCCCAACGGCTCCGCTCCCAAGCGAAGCCCGAGCGATTTCATTACCAGCATCAGCGTCGCGATGGTCGGATTGCCGCCTTCGCTGAGCGCAGCATAAAGCGAGCCACGGCTCAACCCCGCCTCACGCGCAATCTTGGTCATGCCGCGCGCTTTGGCGACCTTGCCGAGTGCATGGGCGAAATAGGCAGGGTCGCCAGTCTGCAACGCTTCATCCAGATAAATCGCCAGCGCCTCATCATCGTGAAGCTCATCGGCGATATCAAAGGGGTGTGTTTCTAAACCCATATTAATCTCCATCGAGTTCCTGCGGAATCAGTTTTACC
>JANMPK010000189.1:0-2962 GCA_031369825.1 Sphingomonadales bacterium | reverse complement strand
CAACCATTTGCCCAAAATCATGTTAGGCGCATATTTTTCCTACTGATCGTAGCTGACCTTCGCCAGTCTCGCCGAAACAGCGCCCTGGGTCAGTCCAGGATACATCGCAAAGGCGCAGTTCGAACAAGCCATAAATTCCTCAAACGCCATCGACACCAGATGCGGCAAGCCCTGCCCGCCTAATTCTTCAGGCGCCGATAATGTGCCCCAAGCAGCCTCGCAATATTGATTATAGGCCGCCTTGAAGCCGTCCGGCGTCGTCACCGAACCATCGGCATGGCGCGTGCATCCTTGCAAATCGCCGCTCTGGTTCAGCGGAAACAACACGTTCTCAACGAACTTGCCGCCCTCGGTCAACACCGCCTCGATCATATCAGGCGACGCGTTTTCAAAGCCCGGCAGATTGGCATAGCGCTCCACACCCAACACATTGTTGATGATGAATTGCATGTCGCGGATAGGCGCTTGATAGGTCGGCATTTGGATATCCTCTGGAAATGTATGTTTTTAGGCGGCAGCGCTGGTCTTGTTTTCGGACGCTTCGACCTTTTCGACCATCGCAACAAATTCGGTCAGTTCTTTTATTGCGCTTTCAATGTCATCGCGCTGCGCCTTTAATAGCCCAATACGGTTGCGGCATTTCTCGATTGTGACACGCCGCTGGATATTGCGCCCGTCGTTGAGGTCATACAGGTCGATCATTTCGCGGATTTCACCAAGGCTGAACCCCACGCGTTTGGCGCGGAGTATCCAGGCCAGACGCGCGCGGTCACGCGTCGAATAAATCCGCGCCAGCCCCATGCGCTCGGGTGAAATCAGGCCCTGATCTTCGTAAAAACGCAGCGCTCGCGCGGTGACATCAAACTCGGTGGAAAGATCAGAAATCGAAAAAGATTCCCGGTTAAATGCGTCAGGCGTTTCGATGGTGGCATCAGCCCGCTTGTTATATGTGATATTATCCATGTCCGACGCTTGCGCTCCTTCACATTGCACTAACGTCATTACTTTACGTTAGCGTAAACGTCAATCATGGATTTCACGGTTAGTTTTGGCTAATCTGCACTGGTCCGGGACTAGGGTCATGACCCTAAGATCGCAGCCTTTAGCGGTTATACCATCGCCTCGTATAGGATACGAATGGCTGGTATATGAATCGCGTCCTATTGCTTTGTTGACGATTTCAACGACTAAGATGCTTTGCCAGTCTACTGGTCCAGATTGGTAGGGCTTCCATTGACCAGTACCGCCGTCCCATCCACATTTGGCGGGAACATAATGGAAGCCCGAATTCTTTAATTGGAATAGATGAACGGCTGGAACCTTCATTACACGGTAAATTACGTGATCCACTCGCTGCGTTTGACCCCTTGGGCGAAAAGTAGCGTCGTCAAATCCCCATGCGCCACCGAAAAATTCGCCGCTGCCTGTGCTTTTGGTTTGGCGTGATAAGCGACGCCCAATCCGGCGGCTTTAATCATCGGGATGTCATTGGCACCGTCACCAACCGCCAATATTTGCTCATAGGCAAGGCCGCGTTCGGCGGCGGCGGCTTCTAATTCTGCGCGCTTTACTTCGGCATCGACGATTTGCCCTGTTACTTGGCCGGTCAGCTTGCCCTCGGCCAGTCCGAGTTCGTTAGCAGCAACGGCAGCAAAGCCAAGTAGGTCCGCCACCGGCTGCGCAAAATGGGTAAAGCCGCCAGATACGAGCACGCTATGGGCACCCCATGCGTTCATCGTATGGACGAGCGTTTGCGCGCCGGCCATCGGGCGCACGCGTTCGGCCAGGCATTGTGCAATAATGTCTTCGCCAAGGCCAGCGAGCAAGGCAACGCGCGCTCTCAAAGCCTCGGTAAAATCCAATTCGCCGGCCATCGCGCGTTCGGTAATGGCGGCTATTTCGGGTTTTATCCCGGCATAATCGGCCAGTTCGTCAATGCACTCGACAGTAATCATCGTCGAATCCATGTCGGACACCAGCAGCATCTTGCGGCGGCCTTCGGATGGTTGGACGGCGACGTCGTTGGTGGCTTGCAGTGGAGCGAGCGCAAAACGGGCGTCGGCGATAGTGCCAGTAAAGCCGATATCAACCGCTTTACCCGGCTCAAGCCACTCGATTTCAGCGGGGGCACAGCCTGCGGCCACCAACCGGTCACAGGCATCGGAAATTATGCCGCTTTCAAGAACGCCTGCTGCTATCAAAGTGGAGATGGGCATATCGAATCCTGAAACTAAACCGAAACCTAATCGAAGATTGGCGCTTATTGCGGGTCCTACCGCAAGCGGCAAGACCGCATTGGCGCTGCATCTGGCGAAATCGCATGACATAACGATTATCAACGCCGACAGCGCGCAAGTTTATTCCGATTTGCCGGTGTTGAGTGCGCAACCGACGCCAAGCGAGCAGGCCAATGTGCCACACCAGCTCTTCGGTTATCTGGACGGGACGACGGCGTGTTCGGCTGCGCGCTGGGCGGCGGATGCGAAAATGGCGATTGCGGCGGCACATGCTGCCGGAAGTTTACCCGTGTTGGTGGGCGGGACAGGCTTGTATTTGCGCACTTTATTGGATGGTATTGCCCCGATCCCGGAGGTGAATGCAAACATCCGCGCCGAAATTCGTGCACTTACGGTGGCCGAAGCGTATGCCAGACTGCAAAAACAGGATGCGGTTATGGCTGCACAGCTTGGCCCCAAAGACAGCAGCCGGATTTGCCGTGCGCTGGAGGTGATCGAGAGCACCGGGCGCAGCATAGCTGATTGGCGTAAGGAAAAAGCGGGCGGGATATCGGGCGCGGTTGAGTTGCACCCGCTGATCCTGCTGCCGCCTAGAGACTGGCTCTATGCGCGCTGCGACCAGCGGTTCGACAATATGATCGAAAGCGGTGCTGTGGACGAGGTTGAGGCGCTATTGGCGCGCGATCTGCCCGCCGATGCACCGGTGATGCGCGCGATTGGCGTGC
>JANMPK010000111.1:0-2514 GCA_031369825.1 Sphingomonadales bacterium | reverse complement strand
CGTCATTGGGGTAATGGCGGTTGAGCATGGAAGCAGGGGCAGCACCCTCCACTCCGTTCGTTTCGAGCGTCCCATTTCCGTTCGTGTCGAGCATCGTCGAGACACCGTGAGGTCGTGCGCCCCCGATGGGTGTCTCGACTGGGCTCGACACGAACGGATTTGGTTGATCTTGGTTTTTAGTCTCAGGCCAACCCAACGTACCGAACGGCCAGAGCGCGGACGAGAACCAGGTGTCTAGGACGTCTGAGTCTCGCAACAATGCTATTGAACCCGCACTTGATGCTTCAGCGCCGAAGCGACCTAAACCTTCAGAAGCTGGCACATTCGAAAAATAAACTTCGTTTTCCGATCCGTAGTACTTCTGGGCTTGCAGCCTGACATCGTGTTCGTTCTCCCCCACGAAGATTTCGTGCTTGTCCTGAAACCTGCCATCATAAACCAACCCTGATTGTGTCTTTTTCGGCCCATACCAAGCCGGTATCCGATGCCCCCACCAAAGTTGGCGCGACACGCACCAAGGCTGGATATTTTCCATCCAGTTGAAGTAAGTTTTTTCCCAAGACTTGGGCACAATGTCGAAACCGCCTCCCGCAGCACCTTTACGAGCGGCTTCGATGGCAGGTTTCGCCAAAGTCGCTGCATCGACATACCATTGGTCGGTCAGCATCGGCTCGATGACCACGCCCGAACGATCGCCGAACGGTTGCTGGATTGCCTTGTTTTCGACTGCAATCATCAAGCCATCGGCGTCGATGTCGGCAACAACGCGCTTGCGTGCCTCGTAACGGTCCAACCCGCGATAGGCTTCGGGAACGAGGTTTAGTGCATCGACTTCGGCATTAGACGCAGCTTCGCCAGCGGCGATTGCCTTGGCCCGTTTGGCGGCGGTGTCATAGTCTGCACCGTCGGTCCGCATCGCCGCAACTTCGTCCATAAGACGGTACATCGGGATATTGTTACGCTGCGCCACGCCGTAATCGTTCTGGTCGTGCGCGCCGGTGATCTTCACCGCGCCAGAGCCGAAATCGGGGTCGGGATATTCGTCGGTGATGATCGGGATCAGGCGGCGATGTTCCTTGGGCCCGACCGGGATTTCGCATAATTTGCCGACGATGGGCTTATAGCGTTCGTCGCCCGGATGCACCGCCACCGCGCCGTCGCCCAGCATCGTTTCGGGCCGTGTGGTGGCGATGGCGATATAGTCGCGTTCCTCGGTGAGCGTGACATTGCCGTCGGCGTCGCGCTCGACATAAGTATAGGTTTCGCCGCCTGCGAGCGGATATTTGAAGTGCCACATATGGCCCTGCACTTCGCGCGTTTCGACCTCGAGGTCGGAGATCGCCGATTTAAAATGCGGATCCCAGTTGACGAGCCGCTTGTCGCGGTACAGCAGGCCTTGATTGTAGAGATCGACGAAAACCTTGATAACGGCCTTGGAAAAGCCCTCGTCCATCGTGAAGCGTTCGTTTGCCCAGTCCATCGAGCAGCCGAGACGGCGGAGTTGGCCCGTGATCGCGCCGCCGCTTTCATCTTTCCATTTCCATACTTCTGCAATGAAGCCATCTCGTTCGGACAGGGTTTCGGTTGCAAAATCGTATTTGGTCTTGCCATTAGCTGTCAGCTGCCGTTCGACCACCATCTGCGTCGCGATACCGGCATGGTCCATACCGACCACCCAGAGGGCATCCTTGCCCTGCATCCGCGCATGACGGATAAGGATATCCTGCAACGTGTTGTCGAGCGCGTGGCCGATGTGCAAGGAACCGGTCACATTGGGCGGCGGGTTGACGATCGTATAGGGCTCGGCGTCGGGCCGTTCTGGCCGGAACGCGCCGGTGCTTTCCCAATGCGCATACCATTTCGCCTCAATCGCGGCGGGGTCGAAGTTCTTGTCGATAGTCATGGGGCTAGCCTTTGCCAGCGGATGCGCGATTGGGCAAGCTTTGGTCACCCTGTTACCTTGGCTTCACTTTTTCAAATACTTGCCCACCCATTCGAACACGGTCTGGTGCCACTGGATCGAATTTTTGGGCTTCAATATCCAGTGATTCTCGTCGGGGAAGACCAGCAGTTTCGATTCGACGCCCTGCTGTTGCAGCGCGGTGAAGGCAGCCAGCGACTGTGAATAAGGGATGCGGTAATCCTTCTCGCCGTGGATGACCAAAGTCGGAGTCTTCCACTTGGTGACATGGTTCACCGGGTTCCATTTTTCGCCGTCGGTCCGCGTCGTCCATGGGCCGCCATTGTCCCATTGGTCGAACCACAATTCCTCGGTCTCGTAAGCCATCGCGCGCAAGTCGAAGATACCGGCATGGGTGACGAGGCATTTGAACCGGTCGGGCCAGTTGCCCGCGATCCAGTTCATCATGTAACCGCCGTAGGAACCGCCGAGCGCGCAGGCATTATCGGCATCGAGCTGCGTATCGATCTTGGCGACCGCCGCCATGCCCTTTTGCAAATCCTCAAGCGGCCAGCCGCCCCAATTCTTGTTGATGCTGTCGGTGAATTTCTGGC
>JANMPK010000103.1:0-8396 GCA_031369825.1 Sphingomonadales bacterium | reverse complement strand
GAACCCCGCGTCCGCATTCTGCATCTGCAGAAGAACTCGAACGTCACGGCGCTTTCATTGCCAAGATACCCGACGCTTTGTGGAAGGACCGTGAGACCACAATCTAAGCGCAGTTAGAATTTCATCTGAAGGAGACAGGCTATGGATATCAGGGTTTCAGGACATCAAGTGGAAACCGGTGAAGCATTGCAAGGCCATGTCGAAACGCGACTTTCCGGTATTGCTGCCAAATATTTCTCCAAAGCGCTGTCGGCGCATGGCACATTTGGTCGTGCACCGCATGACGGGTTTACCAGCGATATTGTGATGCACGTGATGCAGGGGCTGGTCTTGAAAGGCCGCGGCGAGGCACAGGACGCACATGTCGCGTTTGACCGCGCTGCCGACCGTATCGAAAAACAGCTACGCCGTTACATGCGCCGCCTGCAAGACCGGCATAGCCAATCTGCCCATGCTTTACGCGAGGAAGAGGCTGCCTATACTGTGTTTGACGGCGGCGATTTCGAAGCTGAAGTGACTCCTCCCGATGCGCCGGTAATCGTTGCCGAGATGAGTGTTGATATTCCCGAATCAACGGTTTCTGATGCGGTTATGTTCATGGATTTGCGCAACACACCGGCTCTGCTGTTCAAAAACACTGGAACTGGCCGACATAATATGGTTTACCGCCGCGAAGATGGCACTATCGGGTGGGTTGAACCAAAATCCGCACCTTAGAATTTCGCCTTTCACAATAAATTTCGTAAATTTATTCAAATATTTGGGGTTTGCTTCCCGGGTTCAAACCGGTCGCATTGAAACAGGATATGATTCGAATTTCTTCAAGGCTCGTCGAAGGGGCTGTGGCTGCGGACATCATCTGTTCGGGCAAATCAGACTTGCTGGTGCGGCTTTCCGCGATTGCAGCAGAAAATTATGCGCTCGATGCCGATGCTGTGCATGACGGGCTTGTCGAGCGTGAGCGCTTGGGTCCAACGGGCTTCGGCGGTGGCACCGCGATTCCGCATTGCAAGGTATCCGGCATCGACACGCCTGTCGCCGTATTTGCGCGGTTGGCGAAACCTGTTGATTATCATGCGGTCGATGATGAGCCGGTTGATCTGGTTTGCGCATTGGTATCGCCTTCTCAGGACGGTGCATCGCATTTGCGCGCGTTGGCGGAGATTTCGCGGTTATTCCGCGACGAGAAATTCCGCAGTCAGCTGCGCGGTGCTGCCGATGCCGACGCGATGTTCGCATTGCTGATGCTATCCGAAGAGCGCGATGCTGCCTGATCAAGGCAATTACGGCCGGTGATCGAGCCACGGCTCGCCAGTTTTGTTCAGGTTTCCGCTTTTATCCGTTTAGCGCAAGCAGAAGGCGGCTTTGCTGCTGTTTTGCGTAAGGGTGATCCGGTTGCCGGCGCAATCATATTGATTGGTCTGATTCGCGGCCAGAATCCCGTCGTTTTTGAACGTTTCCCCTCGCTTGAGGGTGGATCGTCGTGGCAGCAAGTGAACATGCAAGCGTCGGAAAATGAAGCAGATATCACCGTTATGTGGCAAAAGCGCGCTGGCAGTGACCCCGATTTGTGGGTGATTGAACTGGACGTCGTATCGACAGAACGGTTGGCCGGACTTTTGACTGCAGGCTCTTGACTTTGTTGCACTGCACAATAAATGCGGTATTAGCTAGGTAGCGAAGGTTGCAACGCGGGTTACAAATAGGGGTGCCCGGGGCAAACACGCAAGACGGATGCAACAAATGATCGGCCATAAGATAATAATCAGGCCGATTTGCTGGTGTTGCCGCACTAATTGCTTTTTCAATGTTGAAGTTTTTTAAGGCTGCCTCTGTCGCGGCCATTTCTGTTACCCTCGGTTCTGCCGTTATTACTGCGGACCCGGGTTTTGCTTTTGGCAACAGCCAAAGCACGGCGCTTAGCGCTGAAATGATTGTTATTGATCCGGCGCAAATTGCTGCTGATCAAAACACCGTCGAACTGGCCAAGACCGGCAAAGTTACGGCTACGCTTAATGATAAAGGCGACATCATATTCACCCCCGGCAATGGCGGTGGTCCAGTAATGGAACCGACCGAGGAAGTTTCTGAAGCAGCGACACCAGAAGCGTTGTCGGCATCGTCTTTGGCCGAACTCGTGCGCAAGCAGGACGTGCAAGCCGCACTCGACCGCGAAACACAATGTCTCGCCGGTGCGGTTTATTTCGAATCAAAAGGCGAAACGCTCCCCGGCCAGCTTGCGGTTGCCCGTGTTGTGATGGCACGCGCTAAATCGGGTCGCTTTGCATCAACGCTGTGCGGTGTTGTTTACCAAAAGAGCCAATTCTCGTTCGTCCGCGGCAACAATATGCCGCGTATCGACACCGGCAGCACGCACTGGCGCAACGCGGTTGCGATCAGCAAGATCGCATTGTCGAACAGCTGGAAAAGCCCTGTTGAAGGCGCATTATTCTTTCATGCGCGCCATGTGTCACCAGGTTGGCGGCTGACACGCCTTGGCAGTGTAGACAATCATATTTTCTACCGTTGAGCGATAGCTAAAAGATAAAAATGAGTAGAGGCCCCTTTGTGGGCCTTTATTTTGTTCGCCACATGTTCTACGGCTTTGTGATGGCTACCAATCCGCTTCCTGACATATTCACTGATGCACCTGCAGTAGCGCGCGGCGTATCCCGGCTGTTCTTGCGTAACCAGATCATGGTTCAGCCAGAGGTGGGCTTGCGGAATAACCGGCGCGCCGACTTGATGGGGATAAATGTCAAAGGCGAGATCATCATCGTCGAAATCAAATGCGCGCGTGCCGATTTGCTCGGCGATCAAAAATGGCTCGAATATCTAGGGTTTTGCGACCGGTTTTTTTGGGCAGTGCCCGCCGGTTTTGATGTGAAGCCACTGGAGGGCGACGCATTCCTACCCGAACGCGCAGGGTTGATAATCGCTGATGCTTATGATGCCGAGATTGCACGGCCAGCAGCGTTGGTGCCCTTGGCTGCGGCGCGGCGCAAGGTAGAAACGCAGCGTTTGGCGCGACTGGCGATGCGGCGGTTGATGGGTATTGCTGATCCTGACCCAATCCTCGCCGAAATAGAGGCTGAATAGCTTTAGGTGGTTTTGGGATTATACCAAATTGGCGACGAATAGGCGCGTTCCTGAGCTTTCAATGTGGTTCCGGGCAAAAGTTTTGCGCCGTAGCGCAGCGCATCAAACAGCACCCAGCGCGGCGTTGGTATTTCCAGCACACGAAGATAGTAAAATGCTTTGATATCGGGGTCGAACTCCGGATCGGTCCACACTGTTCGCAACTCGGGGTCACCAATGCTATTGGTGTAGCTCGCCTTTGCTATGTCGACGGTATCACCAACCGGGGGAAGTTTGCCATTCGCGCCTATTTTACGGGTTTCGGCGTCGCTCCAAACACTGTCGAATATCTTTTCCTGAAGCTTACCCGAACTATCTATCCAGCCCTTTACAATTTGCACCCGGTCGAGATTGGCCCCCATGAGATCTTTAAGTGCTGACAGCATGAATTTGGGCGAACCGCTACCATCTTTGAGATCACTGCCCATCGGTACGCCGCGATCATAGCCGGCCTTCGCCAGGTTGCCCGTCAGGTCAGCGTCAGAAAAATCCCATCCGCCAAAAAACCGCACGACCATACGCGGCCCAGTCGTGGCATAGACCTCACGCCGCATCATCGCATCGAAGATCGCGGCGCGCGTGTTAGCCTTTGCCCAGACCGCCGCATAGCCACCGGCGAGATATTGCCAACCAAAGCGCTCTGCCTGCTGCGTGCCCAATGTCTGCGGCCGTGATGCCCGTTCGGCATTGGGCTCAGTTATCGAAAATTTGCCAAAGAAATTATCCTCGTCTCCTGTCGCCAGCCCGGTATGGCTGTCGGTCGACCCGATCATCCCGAGCTTGTAGGGATTGACGCCGGTTTTCTGTTCGATCAACAGCCCGTGTTTCAATGCTTCGCGGACATAATCGCCCGCCAGCATATCGTTGGTTTTCTTCACCGAATTATCGAGATTGCCGATATCCCAGCCGCTGGTGCCGTAACCGGCAAATTCGTCATTAGGCGACAGGAACGGGTGCGATTCGCTATCGCCCTTGATCTGCGTGGCTTCGACAATGGGTTCACGCGCCGAACGGCGGCGGGCATATTCAGCGGTCATCGGCCCGCCCCCCGGCATCGTCATCTGAAACATCATGCCGTTCGACAGGTTCGAGTTATGCGGGATCGCCAGCATCTTGCCGCCGGTCGATTTTTCATAGCCGTCCATATAATCCCACAGCATGTCGGCGGTGGTGCCGACCAGCGAGGTATAGGGAACGACCTTTTTCGCTTTATCCTCGCCGTCGCGCATGATGACGACGCGGTGGAGATTGTCGCCTTTCGGGGTCAGCGTATATTCAAAACCCATGAAGGCGGTAAATTTGCCCGGATTGTTATAGCGTTCGACGATGGAGATATGGTCGCCCCACACATCTTTGGTCCGCTTGGCATTGGCTTTGGGGTCCATCATGGCAGCAGGCAGGGTGCGCTGAGCGAAACGGTCGATCAACTCGCGCGCCACTTGCGCCGACGCCTCGGGCCCTTTTTGCAGTTCGTCGTGCCAGCGCCTGAGCAACGGGTCGCGCAACAAGAGACGCGGCGCGTCGTTAATTGCCTTGAGGGTCGCCAAACCGTCGGAATGGTCGGCGATGACGAGGAAGTCGAGCGGGCGCGAAAGCTTGGCTTTCAGGCCCATCGTTGCGGTGACCTCCTCGCCGTTGGCAAAGCGCAACGCTTCTTCAGGGCCAAGGCGGACGCCGAAAGCAAAGGCGTCCGAAGAATTCGATGTGTGCAGATGCGTGTCGCCGAAATAGACATTTTCGGGATAGGCTGTTTCGACGACTTTAGCCTTGTCGTTGCTGCCATACATTGACCGGTCATTGTCCCGGTCACATCCGGCAAGCATAAAAGCCGTAGCGCTTGCGACCAATAAAATTGAAATTTTGCGCATCATGCCCCTCCCCGAACTATGCTTAGAACTACAAACTGCGCCGGGATGGGTGACGCGTCAATCGCTCAGTTAAATTTTGCGAAAAGGGAGTAGCAGGCTCCAGCCGATTTGTGCCGGGCGCGTGTCTTGGAGATCGGCAAGGCCAATCGGTTGCTCGCTTTGATGCGCCCCATAGGTGCCGAAAAGCCGGTCCCAGATTGTCAGCGCGAACCCGAAGTTTGTCCGCTGATCGTTGGGCAAGATACTGTGATGGACAAGGTGCATGTCGGGGGTCACCAGCAGCTTGCGCAGCCAGCAGTCTACCCATGCCGGCAAACGAATATTGCTATGGTTGAACAGCGCATTGGCGTTGAGCCACAGCTCAAACGCAAGCGCCACCAGCACAGGAACGCCGAGCAAAGCAACCCACGCGGATTTATACAGCGTCGAGACGATCAGCTCAAATGGGTGAAAACGCAGCGCCGTCGTCGCGTCCAGATCTCGGTCGCTGTGATGCACCGCGTGCATACGCCAAAGTAGCGGCACGCGGTGCAGCGCAACATGTTGCAGCCAAACTGCGAAGTCGAGGATGATGACGGCCAAACCGGTCTCTAGCCACCAAGGCAGTTTGGTCGCATAGAATAGGCCAAATTGATTCTGTGCCGACCAATTGGCAGCGACTGCCACCACCATGATAAAGGCCAAAATGCGGCCAACAGCGGCGTTGGTCAGGAAGAAGAATGCGTGGGTGAGCCAGCGTGGGTAGCGACCCAAAACCAGCTGCCGCCGTGGCCACACACGTTCTGCGACCATTAGTGCCGCCAACAAAAAGACGGGGATGGCGATACTCCAAATGCCAAGCCCCGCCTCTATCATATGGTCATCCTACAGTTTCAAGCACAGGATAGTCGGTATAGCCTTCTGGACCTGGTGAATACCATGTTCTGTAGTTGTCCGACGTCAGTTCTGCACAGGTGCGGAGCCGTTCGACCAGATCGGGATTGCTGATATAGGGCCGGCCAAAACTGATGGCGTCGGCAAGGCCCGAGGCGAGGTCATCGTCCGCCAGTTCCTTGGTATATTCCTGATTGAGCACCAGCGGGCCGGTGAACACTTTGCGGATCTCTGGCGATACACGCGGCACGTCGGTGGTGCCAAAATTGCCATAGGTTTTGATCTCGCGCAGTTCGAGGAAGGCGATGCCGATATCTTGCAGTGCTGCGGCGGCGGCGGTGAACAATGCAACTGGGTTGGAATCATCTGCCCCTTGCGTCTCACCATTGGGGGAGAGACGTACCGAGGTGCGATCCGCGCCAACGGCGTTGACAACAGCTTGCGTGACTTCTTTCAACAAACGAATACGATTTTCGATTGGGCCACCATATTCATCGGTGCGGAAATTGCTGTTATCGCGCAGGAACTGGTCAATCAGATAGCCATTCGCACTATGGATTTGCACGCCGTCAAAACCAGCGGCAATCGCATTCTTTGCGGCATGGACATAGTCTGCAATGAGACGCGGGATTTCGGATGTTTCCAGCGCACGCGCCTCGACATAGGGCTTTTTGCCCGTTGCAGTATGCGCGTCACCCGGGGCAGTCGTCGCTGAAGCAGAAACCGGCTGTGCGCCGCCCAAGAAATCGGAATGTACAAGGCGGCCCATATGCCACAGCTGCAAGATAATCCGGCCACCGCGTGCGTGGACTTCTTGCGTAACGGGTTTCCATGCCGCGACCTGTTCGTCGGACCAGATGCCGGGGGCTGATGGCCAGCCAAGGCCTTCCTGACTGATGCCGGTGGCTTCGGCAATCAACAGACCTGCGTCCGCGCGTTGCCCATAATATTCGGCTTTGAGTTCAGATACCGGCACATGGCCAGCACTGCTGCGCCCACGGGTAAGGGGAGCCATCACTATGCGGTTCGGGGCTTTGATAGAACCGAGGTCGATGGGGTCGAAAAGAATGCTGCTCATAAATTCTCCAAGATTAAGGCTTTGGTTTGAGGCCAAGATGCGGATAAGCGTTGCGAATTGCAACGGGGGTTTATGCAGGACAAGATTTTCCATCAACGCAGCGCGCCGCCGCTCGCCTTTGCCGCGCTGGTTGCGGGCAATGTGACGATTGCTTTTGGCCCGTTATTGGTGCGCTATGCCGATAGTGGGCCAATAGCGACGGGATTTTGGCGGCTGGCACTGGCGGTGCCGTTTCTGGCGCTGATGGGGTGGCGCGCGGGTTTCCGTCTGTCGGCAACGAGCGGCTCGATTATCGGCTGGACCGCGCTGGCCGGCTTCTTTTTTGGCATTGATATCATCGCATGGCATATCGGGATTTTCCAGACCAAGCTCGGCAATGCCACATTGTTCGCCAATTGCGCGAGCCTGCTGCTGGTGTTCTACGGCGTATTCGTCGCGCGCAAGCTGCCCGGAAAGTGGCAGATATTGGCGGTGGTTCTGGCATTTGTCGGTGCCGGGTTGCTGATGAGCCAGAGCCTTGAGCTTTCCCCGCGTAATTTTGCCGGCGACCTGCTGTGTGTCGTCGCTGGTCTCACTTACGCGGTTTATCTGGTCATCATGATTCGCGTGCGCGACACGACCGAAAGCTGGAGTGCGCTGGCAATGGCGAGCTTCGTCGCGGTGCTAGTGTTGTTACCAGCGGCGATAGTCGCGGGCGAACAGATCATCCCGACCGTTTGGTGGCCGGTGCTCTTGCTGGCATTTTCGTCGCAATTTTTTGGGCAGGGCTGCCTGACCTATGCCCTTCCGCATTTCAGCCCGCTGGTGATCGGCCTCGCGCTGCTGTTGCAACCAGCACTGTCGGCGGCGGCAGGGTGGATTGCCTTTGGCGAGATATTAAGCGCGATGGATATATTCGGCGGCTTCATGGTGATGGCGGCGCTCGTTCTGGTGCGCAAGCAATAGGCCTTTTCTTGGGAGCCGCTTGCGCCTACATTAGTCTCATGCCAGCCCAACCACTTCCCGCCGATCCGACCCTTGATGAAATCCGCCTGGCACTTGCGCCAGCCATCGGCCGCCATGCCGCATTTGATGGATGGAGCTCGGCTGCGGTTTTGGCTGCGGCCGAAGAAATCGGCGTTGATGCGGACGTGGCGCAACTTGCCTATAAAGACGGCGCGATGGCGATGATCGACGGCTGGATTGATAGCATCGACATGGAAGTCGCCCGCCGCCTGCCACCCGAAAAACTGAACGCGATGAAAATTCGCGCGCGTATTACCGCTCTGCTCGCCACGCGCATGGAAGTCATGGCCCCCGACCGCGAAGCATTGCGCCGCGCGATGGCGATCATGGCTATGCCGCAGAATCTTGCACGTGCGGCGAAGATCGGCTGGCGCACGGCCGACCGCAACTGGCGGCTCGCGGGCGACACCGCGACCGATTTCAACCATTATACC
>JANMPK010000053.1:0-1670 GCA_031369825.1 Sphingomonadales bacterium | reverse complement strand
GCGTCATCGGCGCCTGCACGCGCCCGCATCGCGTCGCGCAGGCCGAGGCGGCGATCAACGGCAAAGTGCTCGACGAAAACGTGATCCGCGCGGCGGCGGCCGCGGCAGAGGAAGCGCTCGACCCGCCGCAGGACCTGCATGCGAGCGCCGCCTATCGCCGCTCTCTCGCCGCAACATTGCTCGAACGGGCGAATGCTTGCCGCATTGTGATATCGCCACGATAGCTTCCGCCGGAATTTTTGGGGCGATAGAGGCCCTCGTTGATCGGGGTATCGGCAATGATAGTATCAGGGTTCATGCCTGACCTGAGTGCCGCCAGATAGACGAACAGCTTGAAGGTAGATCCCGGCTGGCGCTTGGCTTGCACCGCACGGTTGAACGGCGATGCTTTGTAGCTACGTCCGCCAACCATAGCGACGACCTCGCCATTTTGGCGCATCGCAACCATTGCAACTTGCGCGTTACCCAGAGGCGCGCGCGCGATGACGCTGCGCGCAATATTTTGCAGACGCGCGTCGAGTGTGGTGGTTATTTTGACATCGGCATAGCCATTTTCGGTCAGCGCGCGGGCTTGCGGGATAGCCCAGTCGGCGAAATATGTTCCGGTTGGCAAAGTGTCCCGCCCGCGGCTGTCGAGCATAGGAATGGCAGTGGTTTTAGCCTTTTCCGCAGTGATAAATCCGGCGGCGACCATCGCATTCAAAACCAGCTTGGCACGCTTGGCCGCGCGTTCCGGGTTCTTGGTCGGTGCCAGCCTCGATGGCGCTTGCACCAGACCGGCGAGCATCGTTGACTGACTCAAAGTCAGTCGTTCTGGTTGGCGATAGAAATAATGCAGCGATGCCGCGCGCAGGCCGTAAACATTATCGCCGAAATAGACGTTCGACAAATAGCGTTCGAGGATTTCGTCTTTGGTCAACCAACCTTCCAGCCAGAATGCGATCAACATTTCGCGCGCCTTGCGGGTCAGGCTGCGCTCGGGCGTCAGGAAGGTAAATTTGGCAAGCTGCTGCGTGATCGTACTGCCGCCCTGCATCATGCCGTCACCGGTAGCGTTGCTCCATGTCGCGCGTAACAGGCCGCGCGGATCAATGCCGAGATGAGAGTAAAAGCGCCGGTCTTCGATAGCGAGAAAGGCTTGTTTTACGTGGAGCGGCAATTCGGTGGCCTTGACCGGACGGTCTACAATAGCTCCGTTCCGGGCGATCGGTGTGCCGTCCGCAGCCAGCAAAGTAATACGCGGCGGGGCAATTGGTTCCAGCGACTTCGATAACGGAGCGGTGACTGCCAGCCACAATAGGATCATGATGAATAACAGCAATCCTGCCGCAATCCCGCGTCTGATCCAAAGCCATTTTCGGGATGGTGAAGGTGCCTCTGCCGGATAAAGCGCTCCGCTGACTTCGGCAAAGGCCGCGTCAAAGCTGTAAGGCATATTGCCTGTCATCACGTCGGATTTTGATTGCCTGAAGAACATTGGCCTACTGTATTATATGCACAAGACGGTGAAAGCGAGTAGAATATTCTCTCTTAAAGGAAGCTGTATGGATCAATATCGACTCCAACGCGAACGCCTCTTGCGAACTGAAGCCCGCCCAGCCATTCACGAATGATCGCCTGGACCTCGACCGAGCGCTGGGCATGCACCAACAGTCGCTGCCGGTATCGCC
>JANMPK010000043.1:0-1549 GCA_031369825.1 Sphingomonadales bacterium | reverse complement strand
CGACAACCGGGCCGTTCCGTTCGATATTGTCGATGTTGGTGATGCCCTGACCACCTCGGCCCGTGCGCCTGTACCCATAAGCCGATGACAATTTGCCATAGCCATTGGCGCAGACGGTGAGGATGAACTGTTCGCGCTCCGCCATTTCGGCGATGCGTTCGGCGGGCAGGGTGGGTTCGCCTTCCTTTTCTGGCTTCCACGGGGCGAAGCGGAGGTAATCTTCGCGTTCCTCGGGGGTGGTGCCTACTCGGCCAAGGATCGAGAGCGAGATGACCTCGTCGCCTTTTGCCAGCTTCATTGCGCGCACGCCGGTTGAATTGCGGCTCTGGAATTCGCGGATGTCGTCGGCGGCGAAGCGGATCGCCTTGCCGTTTCGGCTTGCCAGCAGGACGTCGTCGTCAGCGCTCAGCAATTCGACGCCGATCAGCTTGTCATCGGCATCCTCGCCCTCGAATTTCATCGCGATTTTACCGTTCGACGGCACATTGGCGAAAGCATCCATGCTGTTGCGGCGGGCATAGCCCTTGGCTGTGGCGAAAACGACGCTGAGTCCGCCCCATTCAGCCTCGTCCTCTGGCAATGTAAGGACATTGGAGATGACTTCGTCTTCACCTAACGGAAGCAGGTTGACCATCGGACGCCCGCGCGTTTGCGGACCGCCTTCGGGCAGTTTCCAGACCTTGAGGCGATAAACCTTGCCGATATTGGAGAAGAACAAAACCGGCGTGTGCGTTGACGTCACGAACAGTTCGGTAACGGCATCCTCTTCCTTGGTTGCCATACCAGCACGGCCCTTGCCACCGCGATTTTGCGCACGGAACGTGGCAAGCGAGGTGCGCTTGATGTAGCCGCCAAGCGTGACGGTGACGACCATCTCCTCGCGCTCCATCAGGTCTTCGTCGTCCAAACCGTCCCAGCTGGCAGTGATTTCGCACAGACGTGGGGTTGAGAATTCGGCGTCGATGGCGACCAATTCTTCGCGGAGTACGGCGTAAAGCTTGGTCCGGTCGCCCAGTATTGCGAGATATTCTTCGATCTTGACCGCAAGTCCAGACAATTCCTTGCCAATTTCATCGCGGCCAAGCGCCGTTAGGCGGTGGAGGCGCAGTTCGAGGATGGCGCGAACCTGAGGCTCGGACAATTGATAGCTGTCGCCTTCAATCTCGGCCTCAATCGCCTCGACGAGTTTAATATACGGCGCAATCTCGCCAATTGGCCATTTGCGGTCAAGCAAAGCGGCGCGCGCTTCGGCGGGGCTGCCCGAACCACGGATAATCCGCACAACTTCGTCAAGATTGGTGACGGCGACAACAAGCCCAAGCAATAAATGCGCGCGTTCGCGGGCCTTGTTGAGTTCGAACTTCGTCCGCCGCGTGATCACTTCCTCGCGGAAATCGACGAACGCGGTGATGATGTCTTTGAGGTTCAGCACCTCTGGTCGCCCGCCGCGGATAGCGAGCATATTGGCTGGAAAGCTCGATTGCGCAGGGGTGTGTCGCCACAACTGGTTCAGCACAACATCGGGCGTTGCGTCGCGTTTCAGGTCGAT
>JANMPK010000023.1:0-2167 GCA_031369825.1 Sphingomonadales bacterium | reverse complement strand
CCAGCCCTGACGTGTTTCTTCGTAATTCTGGAGCAGAAGCAGGGCTTCGTGGGTTTTGTTGGTGGGTAGTGTGAAAACGTGCTGTTTTGCGATCCGTGAACTCAACTTACTGAAAAAACTACGCGAATCATCGGAAGGCGTCTCTTCATCCTGAGATATCCTGGTCGAGAAACTATCCATTTCCACACGCTCTGTCACTAATACGCCCCTTGAATATAAATGATTACACACGTTCAATTGCAGAATGGTAAACAGGGCGAAGTTTAGTTAACCGAGCTACTAATCGCTGTTCAATCCACACAAGCCTCCCTTGACCCTTGGCCTTACGCTCTCTATGTAGAGAATATCCAACCTCTCTCGGGAACAGCCTTGCCGTCGCGCAGCTTGGCTAAAGCATTGGGAAAATTGGTTTTCACATACGCGAAACGGCTGCACGTCATTCTTCCGATTCTTCGGCAGTTTGCTATGCGGCCTTTTCTTGTCTGGGAATATCTCTTGCGCGCCTGATTTTTAATAAGAGGCAAAGCAGTCAACATGGCAACCCGTACCGCTCCGGCATCCTTGTCGCGTCAAAAACGTATCCGCAAAATCTTCGGTAACATCCACGAAGTTATCGATATGCCCAACCTGATCGAGGTACAGCGCGAGAGCTATGAGCAGTTCCTGCGCTCCGACCCGTCGATCGGTTATGTCTCGGGCCTCGAAAAAACGCTGCGCAGCGTCTTCCCGATCCGCGATTTTGCCGGAACCTCGGAACTCGATTTCGTCCATTACGAACTCGAAGACCCAAAATATGACGTCGAAGAATGCCGCCAGCGCGGGATCACTTATGCCGCCCAGATGAAGGTCACGCTTCGCCTGATCGTCTTCGAGGTTGACCCCGACACCGAAGCGCGCAGCGTTCTCGATATCAAGGAGCAGGATGTTTACATGGGCGACATGCCGCTCATGACTCATAACGGCACCTTCTTCATCAACGGCACAGAGCGCGTTATCGTCAGCCAAATGCATCGTTCGCCGGGCGTTTTGTTCGACCATGACCGCGGCAAAACTCATTCGTCGGGCAAATATCTGTTCGCCGCACGCGTCATTCCGTATCGCGGCTCGTGGCTCGACTTTGAGTTTGATGCCAAGGACATCGTCAACGTCCGTATCGACCGCAAGCGCAAGCTACCGGTCACGACGTTGCTCTATGGTCTGGGCATGAATGACGAGGAAATCCTCAACCATTTCTATGACCGCGTTGTGTTTGCGCGTGGTAAGGGTGGCTGGATCATTCCGTTCAACGCCGAGCAATGGCGCGCTTCGAAGCCGATGTTCGACATTGTCGACGCGAAATCGGGCGAAGTCGTGTTCCCGGCCGGCACCAAGGTTACCCCGCGCGCCGCCAACAAGGCAGTCAAGGACGGCCTGACCGACCTCTTGATCCCGACCGAAGAAATCTTCGGCCGTTATTCGGCATATGACCTGATCGACGAGAAAACCGGACGCATCTATGTTGAGGCTGGCGATGAAATCACCGCCGAAAACCTCGAACTGCTCGACAAGGCAGGCGTGGATTCGCTCGAACTGCTCGACATCGACCATGTCATCACCGGCGCATGGATGCGCAACACGCTGAAGGCTGACAAGGCCGAGAACCGCGACATGGGCCTCGACGCGATTTACCGCGTGATGCGCCCCGGCGAGCCGCCAACGCGCGAAACCGCCGAGGCGTTGTTCGCCGGGCTGTTCTTCGATGCGGAGCGTTACGACCTGTCGGCTGTTGGCCGGGTCAAGCTCAACATGCGTTTGCAGCTCGATGCAGCCGACGACCACACCACCCTGCGCAACGAAGATATCCTCGCGGTCGTCAAGGAACTGGTGAACCTAAAGGACGGCAAGGGCGAAATCGACGATATCGATAACCTCGGCAACCGCCGTGTGCGTTCGGTCGGCGAATTGCTCGAAAACCAGTACCGCGTCGGTCTGCTTCGTATGGAGCGCGCCGTTAAGGAGCGTATGTCATCGGTTGACGTATCGACCGTGATGCCAAACGACCTTATCAACGCCAAGCCAGCGGTTGCTGCCGTCCGCGAATTCTTCGGTAGCTCGCAGCTGTCGCAGTTCATGGACCAAACCAATCCATTATCAGAAGTTACTCACAAGCGCCGTGTGTCAGCGCTCG
>JANMPK010000013.1:0-4179 GCA_031369825.1 Sphingomonadales bacterium | reverse complement strand
GGGATGGCTTTGATGCTTGCAGCTTTCAACCGACCAATGACCACATCGGGCAGCAATATAGTTGCCAAATCGACATCGGTAACTGCCATGCCGAGCAATGTGTCGCGCACTGCGCCGCCGACAATGCGCGGCCCGCCATGTTCATCTGCCAGAGTGGCGACAACGCGCTTCAAGCCCTCAGCTTCGCGCCATTCAGCATCGGGCAGCACAGTGTCGCTCATCTCAGCCGCCGCCCCAAATTTGCGATAATACCTGCGGTAACCCCCCAAATCCGGCGCTCGCCCCACTGTATGTCATAATATGTCCGCTTCTGCCCGTTCCAGATCGCTTCTTTCTGCACGGCATTGCGCGGGTCAAGCAAGAAGGCGAGGGGGACTTCGAACCAGTCCTCCACTTCCTCCGGATTTGCGCGTAGCGGCAGGTCGGGCGGAATTATGCCGACCACGGGTTCTATCCGGTAACCACTACCCGAAAAATAGGTATCGGCGGTGCCTATCACCTGCACTTGCGAGGGGGGAATCGAGAGCTCTTCATTGGCTTCGCGCAGCGCCGCTGAAACCGCATCGGCGTCACCTGCATCAACCTTGCCGCCCGGAAAAGCAACTTGCCCGGCATGGCTGCGCAGCCAATCGGGACGCTGCGTTAATATCACACCGGGTTCGGGTCGGTCGGTAATCGGGATCAGAACAGCGGCTTCGCGGTGGTTGTCGTTGCCAAAATGGCGCTCGTCTTCGACATGGACCAAATAGGCCGGGTCGAGCGCCGAAGCTATCTTCGCAATCCAGCTCATACGACCGCACCAATCGGGAAAAACGAACCATTGCTCCAAACGCCTGGGGCATCGAGGTTATCCGCCAAAGCCAGTTCGGCCAGCTCATAGTAAACCGGACGCGTCAGCTTCGCCCAAAGGCCATCACGCACATGTAGATAGGGAAGGGCGCTGCGCAATGCGATCATGTGGTCGGCATCCGCGATGACCAGATCGTCGGTATTCAGCCGGAACGCAAGCTTGCGCGATTGCCCTTTGCCTTCGCTTTGCAGCTCGACCGCCAGCAATGGTACGTCATCGACGACAATCGACAGCTTTTCCTGTGGCGTAACAAGCCAATGACTTCCATCGGCGTCACGGCAGAGCAGACTGGAAAAAGCGCGGATCATCGCTGGGCGTGTAATTTCACCCCCCTGATGGTACCAGCGGCCATCAGCGGCTATCCTCATCTCGCTATCGCCTGACTTTTCGGGGTGCCAGTTATTGACCGGCGGCAATTTGCGCGCCGCCACCAAATGGGCGATTTCATCAAGGTTTAACTTGGCAAGATCAGGCGCGTCATAGGGCATCAGATGGCGATAAGCGTAAAGCCGTCACGCGTCAAAGGCGAGGGGTGAGTATTCCGTTTATCGGTAGCTTTAAGGACAGCGGATTGTGCAACAGCAATCGGTGCGGTTCCCAAGGCCCGGGTAAAGTCCAGCCGCTTGTTTCTTCAGCAAAAAATCCGAAACGACCATAATATTCAGGGTCGCCGATCATCACCATTGGCGGGTCGGTAGGATTTAGCGCCCCTAATGCGGCGTGCATAAGCCGATGCCCGATGCCCTGATTTTGGCGCTGCGACGAAACGGCAACCGGCCCCACGAGGATTAGGTGCGAGTCACCAACGGCAACGGGCCAACACTGAATGCTGCCTACCAAATTCTGTTGATCGAAAATTGCGAACGACAAACGGTCAATCACATTAACGCCCTGCCGCAACAGATAAGCGGTACGATGATGCCGGTCGGCACCAAAGGCATCGTCGAGCAAATTTTCGATATCATCAGCGCTAACGCTGCAAAGGGCTACCGGATATGTCACGCGTCACGCTATCGCCGCAGGTTGCCGGTCGCGGCGGGGCAGGAGAAAGAGCGTGATCAATGCAAAGGCACCCAAACTTGCCGAAATCACAAATGGTGCGCCGGGAAAGTAAACCGGGGCATCGCTTGCAGTAAATGTTGCCAGCGTATTGTTATAAACCAGTTGCGCCATCAAGAATGCCAGCGCAGACATGCTGCCAGCTAATCCTTGTAATTCACCCTGCTGATCAGGTGGCGTGCGCATCGACATCATCGCATTGACCGCAGGCATAGCCATTCCTGAAAAACCGTTCAGCACGTTCAGCATCAAAGCAACCGTGCCGTTGGTCAAAAATGCTGTGACTGCAAAACTCGCAATGCCGAATGTCATGCCTATCATAGCCGTCTTTCGTTCGCCGAACCGTTTAACCGCTCTGCCAATAACGAAGGTCTGAAACATCACCATCGACACACCGACCAGTGTAAGCGAAAAGCCGACCATCTTGCTATCCCAGCCAAATTGCGCCGGGGCAAAGAACGACCATGAGGCTGGGTAGACATTGATCGCGCAGACCCAGACAAAGTAGATGAAGGCAATTGGCAGGATGCCCTTGATCTTGCCAAGGCTAGTAAGTGCGCCGAGCGGATTGGCGCGCCGCCATTCAAACGGACGTTGCCTTTCTTTAGGCATCGTTTCGGGAAAGACAAAATAGCCGTAAATACCGTTGGAAAAGGCAAGCCCAGCGGCCACGAAGAACGGGATGCGTGTGCCGAAATCCCCGAGTAGGCCACCCAAAGCAGGCCCTACGATGAAACCAAGCCCGAATGCAGCACCAACTTTACCAAAACTAGCCGCGCGGTCTTCCGTTGCAGACATATCGGCCATTGCGGCGTTGGCCGGGCCGAAAATCGCGCCAAAACCGCCGGCAATCGATCTGCCGACAAACAGCCAGATAATTGAAGGTGCAAGACCCATCAGCAAGAAGTCGGTGCCAAATCCGAACAGGGAGACAAGGAATACCGGCCTTCGTCCGAAACGGTCACCAAGGTTGCCGACCATCGGCCCCAATAGAAACTGGAAAATGCCGTAAGCTGCGCCAATCCATGCGCCGAGCCGGGTTGCTTCGGCCAAACCGACGTCGGCCAGTTCGCGGATTAAGTCAGGCAGAACAGGCATGATTATACCGAATCCTGCCGAGTAAATGAACACGGTCAACAAAACGAAGCGCTTTGCACGCTTCTGTAAAAGAGGATCGCTAACCATATGGCCTCCTGTCAGCGCGGTATGGATTTGTCCACGGCTATGTCAGCGAGACAAGATTTTTCGACGGGTCTATTTGTTTTTGGCTTGGAGTTGAGTTAGGCTTCAAAAAAAGCAAAACAGGGAAGCAAAGCGATGAATGGCCAAGACACCACTCCACCAGTGACCGAGAGCGATCCGGTTTCCCAAGAGCAGCCAGTTACGAATGCCGCGATTATTCCTGTAGGTCGAGATTGGCAGGGCCGTCTGGTCTTTGCCGCAGGCGTTGGCGCATTGTTATGGGGCATTGTCAGCGCGCTTGGTGCAGGTTGGGGTGCTTGGGAATGGAGTCGCGGCCTCACTGGCGTGTTATGGTCGTTCATTCTTGCCATCGGTGCGATCTTGTTCGGAATATTGTTCGGTTGGCGTGCAAGGAAGAGCGGGATTGCCCGTCCACGTTTTTTGCGGTGGATAGGGATGCTGGCAGCAATAGTTTATGCTGGTTGGATCGGCACGTTCATATTAGCAGGCGCATCGGTACCGGCAATCCATGATATCTCTACCGATCTCGCTGATCCGCCTGCGTTTCGTGAACTGTCACTGCGGGCTGACAATCTGGATGCCGTCCCCGGCGAGGGCGAAGCAGAAATGAATGGTATGAACCCGCAGCAACGCTGGGTTGTCGTCCATCAAAAGGCTTATGGTGATATCCGGTCGGTGCGGATCAATGAGTCTGTGCCAACGGTTATAGCCAAGGCCGAGCGGCTGGCGAAGGCACGCGGATGGGATGTTGTTGTCGCGCTGCCAGAAGAAGGCCGGTTGGAGGCCACCGAGACCAGCGCGTTTTTCCGCTTCAAGGATGATGTTGTGCTACGGGTAAAGCCAACCGATACAGGCGATGGCAGCATCGTCGACATGCGTTCGGTCAGCCGCGTTGGGGTGAGTGATCTTGGGGTGAACGCCAAAAGGGTTCGGTCGTTCCTTGCCGATTTGTCGGGGACTGTAACGGCGGCGCCGTAAAGCGCCGCCTTTTCCGTTATTTCTTGGGCGTAAGCTTTAACAAGCGACCCTGTGAACCACTGTCACCATCCTCCAGCAGCCATATCGCG
>JANMPK010000005.1:0-6823 GCA_031369825.1 Sphingomonadales bacterium | reverse complement strand
TTTGCGGTGCCGACACTCGATGCGCTGGTTGCAGCCGGGCACGAGGTCGTGGCGGTCTATACGCAGCCGCCGCGTCCGGCCAATAGGGGCAAGAAACTGACGCCGTCTGCTGTGCAGGCGCGGGCGGATGAATTGGGGCTGCTGGTGCGATCGCCCGTCTCGCTACGTAACGCAGAAGCACAGGCGCAGTTTGCAGCGCTCGATCTCGATGTTGCAGTGGTTGCCGCCTACGGGTTGATTTTGCCGCAAACTATATTGGATGCTCCCAAGCATGGCTGCCTGAATGTCCACGGCTCGCTCCTGCCGCGCTGGCGCGGTGCGGCACCAGTGCAACGCGCGATATTGGCGGGAGATGCGACCACTGGTGTGATGGTCATGCAGATGGAGGCTGGCCTTGACACCGGACCAGTGCGCGCGACAACCGAAATCGAGATTGCGTCCAAAACAGCGGGCCAACTGACAACAGAGCTTGCCGAGCTTGGTGCAGAACTGATGGTCACTGTGCTGGCTGATACTGCGGCTTTTCCAGCCATTGCCCAAGCCGAGGAAGGTGTTACCTACGCCGCCAAAATCGACAAGGCGGAAACGCGGATAGATTTTGCGGCATCCGCCGAACAGGCCCAGCGCCAAATCCACGCTTTCAACCCTGCCCCGGGCGCATGGCTTGAATTTGAAGGTGAGCGTTATCGGGTTTTGGCAGCCGAAATTGTAACGGCAAACGAGCCTGCCGGATTGGTGTTGGATGACCAACTCACCATTGCTTGCGGTATTGACGCCATCCGTCCAACGATCATCCAACGTGCCGGAAAGCCTGCAATGCCGACCGCCGACCTGCTTCGCGGCAAACCCATCCTGCCCGGCAATATCCTCAAGTGACCCGTTTCGCGCTCACCATCGAATATGACGGCGGACCATATTTCGGCTGGCAGCGGCAGGATGTTGGCGCGACGGTGCAAGGCGCAATCGAAGAAGCCATCAACAAAGTTACTGGCGAACAGGTGCTGGTTTACAGCGCAGGCCGCACCGATGCCGGTGTTCACGCGCTGGGTATGCGTGCGCATGTCGATATCGAAAAGGACATCAGCGCGTTTCGCTTGACCGGTGCGATCAACGCGCATTTGTTGCCGCATCCGATTTCAGTCATCGCGTGCGAGGTCGTCGCAGATGACTGGCACGCACGCTATTCGTGCACCGGTCGCGCTTATGAATATCGCATCGTCAACCGCCGCCCTCCACTGACGCTTGAACGCGGCAAGGCATGGCGGATTGGCCCGAAGCTTGATGCGGACGCGATGCACGAGGCTGCGCAATTGCTTGTCGGCCTGCACGACTTCACGACATTCCGTTCGGCGCATTGCCAGTCGGCCAGTCCTGTTAAAACGCTGGACCGGCTGGATGTGCGACGCGAAGGCGAGCATATTATCGTGGAAGCAGCAGCCTTGTCATTCCTCCATCATCAGGTGCGGTCGATGGTCGGATGCCTGGCCGCCGTGGGTCGCGGACGGTGGAGCGCAGCAGATTTAAAGGCAGCTCTCGAAGCTAAAGACCGTGCCACCCTAGCCGAGAACGCGCCGCCGGACGGGCTGTATTTCATGCGTGCGCTTTATCCTTGAAATGTAGGATTTGGACTGCCAGGTTTCACTCGACATCGTTAAAAGGATATCTATCCTCACTCCGTTGAAAACGGCGGAAATGGGTGACTTGAAAGTCGATTAAGGTGAGACCTTAGTGTGACCTTTGACGATCAGCCGAACAGCCTGCTGACCGATTTTTCGAGCATCACCAGCTGCCACAACAGGCGGCCATTATTGACCCGTCCCGATATATGGTCCTCCGCCGCTTTGGCGACGACAGCGTTGTCGAACAGTTCCATATGCGACAGAAACGGGCTCGTGGCGAGGTCGCGGGCGACGCCTGCAAGCGGCCCACGAAACCACTGGTCAATAGGCGTTACAAAGCCCATTTTCGGCCGGTAGAGGATGTCCTTGGGCAGATAGCGCTCCATCGTCTTTTTCATCAGCCACTTGCCCTGCCCGCCGCGCACCCGCATCTTGTCAGGCAGACTTGCGGCAAATTCGAGCAAGCGGTGGTCGAGCAACGGCTCACGCGCCTCCAGCCCGACCGCCATGCTGGTGCGGTCAACTTTGGTCAATATGTCGCCGGGCAGCCAGATTTTCATATCAGCATATTGCGCCTGATCGAGCCCGCTTTGCGCGGGAGCGGCAGCCATCATCCGCTCCATAATATTCTCGGCGCGGTAGCCAGCCAACGCACCGTTTGTACGCTTCGAATATAGGCTGCGCCGCTGCGCTGCGTTGGTCAGGCTGACGGCGTCGGTATATCCTTCGGCCCCGGTGCGAGCCAACGATAGCAATGTGGTTTTCGCGCGAAACCGCCTAGGTGCCCAATCGGCCTTAGGGTACAAATTGCCCAGTCCACCAAATAACGGCCCGCGCAAAGATTGTGGCAGCAGGTTGCGCACGCGTTCCTCATTGTGGTGGAACACATGCCGCCTGTAGCCAGCCATCGCCTCATCAGCACCATCCCCCGACAATGCCACCGTCACCTGCTCGCGCGCCATTTCGCAGACGCGGTAGGTGGGGAGCGCCGAGCCATCGGCAAAGGGTTCGTCAAAGTGGAAGGCCAGCGTATCCATCAGCGCATAATCGTCTGCAGCGACTTTGCGGCTGCGGTGGTCGGTGGCGAAACGATTGGCGATCAGCTCTGCATATTCGGTTTCATCAAGTTCGCCGACGTCGAAGCCGATCGAGCAGGTTTTGACCGGCTGCCGCGAATGTTCGGCCATCAGGGCAACCACACTGCTGCTATCGACACCACCCGATAGGAACGCCCCCAAAGGCACGTCGGCGACCATACGCGACGTCACGCCTTGGCGCATCAGCCGCAGCAACTCCTCTTCTAGTTCAGCCTGACTGCCTTTTACCCGTTTGGAAAAATCAATGTCCCAATATTCCACCGGTTGCGGCAGTGAGCGGCCCTGTTGAAGCAGCAGTGTATGGCCGGCTGGCAGTTTCTTCACCCCGCGAATGATGCAAGCATGGTCTGGGACATAGCCGAAAGCCAGATAGTCATCGACCGCCGTCAGGTCAGCTTCGCGGCGGAGTGCTGGATGCGCGGTCAGCGCCTTCAGCTCAGACCCGAAGATGACGCTGCCATCGGCAATTGCCGCGTAGAATAGCGGTTTTACGCCGAGCCTGTCGCGCGCCAGAAAAAGCTGCCGGGTCCGCGCATCGTAGACCGCAAAGACGAACATGCCTTGGAAATGCGATACGCAATCCGGCCCCCAATGCCGCCAGCCGTGCAAGATGACCTCGCTGTCGCTATTGGTGCGGAACGAATAGCCCGCCGCCTCAAGCTCGGTGCGTATCTCCGTGAAATTGTAAATTTCGCCATTGAAGCTGAGCGTTAATGCTTCATCGTCGGAGTGCATCGGCTGCGCACCGCCGCCAAGGTCGATGATCGACAGCCGCCGGTGGCCAAGCCCTACACCCGGCGCTGTCCACACGCCTGATCCATCCGGCCCGCGATGCGCGATCGCGTCGGTCATCCGCCTCACCCGATCAGGGTCAACCGGCTTGGCCGTCTCCAAGTGAAAGATACCCGCAATGCCGCACATGACGAGAGCCCTAGCGCAGACCAGCGAAGCGGTCAGCCACTTTGTCGATATCGCCCAAGGATTTGATAAATGCGTCGATGGCGGGGCGGGGCGGGGTATCGTCGATTTGCTCTGTGGACACCAGGATCGCTACCGCCTGTTGATCGCCGTTCAGCAATCGCGCCTTCAATGTGGCGAGCTTGATGTGCGCAGCAGAACCGCTTGTCGTGCCATTGACGCGATAGAAGCTGACGACTTCGCGCGCAGCACCTTTGGTCTTGATACGTTCAGCGCGGGCGTTAGTTGGAGCCGCAGTGTCGGCGGTCCATGACCAATTGCCTTCGGGGTCAACGGCCCCCTGACCATAACCAACCAACTCGCGGCCTTCGCTCTGCCGGTCATAGAGCACAACAAACAGGTCGGCCTCTTGATCAGCGGCATTGCGGTAACGACCGAACAGATAATGGCTGGCACCGTCAAAACGCGGCGTCCATTTGGCAGTTGGGACATAAGGCACGACCTGCCAACCCGGCACTTCTGGCAAGCCGATGCGCGCCGGGATGGGCGACGGCTTGGCGGCAATGTAGCTTGACCAACCAAGCGGGATTGCAGCAACGATCAGGACTGCGGCAAGTGCGCGCATGGTGCTAGTTGTCTGCTTCACTGGTGCTTGCAGTTTGGCAGGGTCAAAAGCTGGAGCGTCAGCGCGTTTATCGAAGAAACGCCAGCCAGCGGCCATGACCAGCGCAATCACGATGCCGAAGAATATCCAGCCATAGAAAACATGGTCAAAGCTCGCCGCAAAATCGAGGCTGCTGCGATGCGCAATGTAAATGGTGCCAAAAGCACGCAAACCGTTGGCGATGATTGGCACCACGACGCACACCGCCATGAAAGCAATCCGCCTGCCCCATCTCTTAAAGCACAGGTTGGCGACCAGTGCGCCATAAGCCACCATAGCGATCAGGAATTTGACGCCCGAGCAGGCCTCCGCGACACGGAAATAGCCGGTCGGCGTTGAAATGAAGATGCCGTCAATATGCGCCGGAATGCCGGTCCAGCCAAGCAACAGCATGCACATCTTGGCGGTGAGCGTTTGCAAAGCAGGCACCGCTTCTTCCCCAATCGGCACAAAGAAAAACATATAAAAGAGGGGGAACAGCAAACCTCGTATGACGTTGGGACCAAGCAAAGCTGCCGCCGACCCTTGCAGCATCATGATCAGGCCCAACTGCCGCGCAACAGCTAACCCGGCAGCATCACCCAGCAGCCACCCTCCAGCACCAACTGCGCCGTAAAGCAACGCTGGAGTCCAGGGCACAGGCTTCAGTTCGGCGAGCAAATCCTTGCGCTGCATAACAAGCCAGACCAGAATGGGGACGATCAACAGGCAATGATTGAACGTCGAACTGTTCCACCAGATTGCGGTCATATCCGCCGCATCGCGCCAGAACAGCAACAACAACCCACCCCATGCAGCACCCAGCAATTGCGACGAGCGTTGCCAATGGCTGGCAGGTGCCGCCGCCATCATTCAGCCGCTTCGGCCAAGGGCAACTGATATTGCATCAGACCATCTAACGGCGTCAGTTGCCTTGCCCAGCCATAATGCTGAACTACATGTGCGCGGGCAGCTTCACCGATTATCCGACTCTTGCTTGCATCGCTGAGCAAAGCAATCACCCGGCTAGCTTCTGCCGCCACGTCAGATTCCACAAAATAATGTGTGCCCTTTGTTGCAGCGATACCCTCGGCAGCGGCAGTAGAGGCGACAACGGGTCTTGCCATCGCCATCGCCTCCAGCACCTTGTTCTGAATGCCCCGCGCAATCCGCAGTGGAGCGACAACCACATCTGCCCCCGCCAACCAAGTCCGCACATCGTCCACTGCGCCAGTAACCTGCACGCCCGGTAGCGCCGACAGATCGGATACCGCAGAAGTTGGATTACGCCCGACAATCGCAAACGAAGTTTCGGGATGTGCGGCTCTGATCGCTGGCATCGCGTTGATCGCAAAGTCGTACACGGCTTCGATATTCGGGCGATAATCCATCTGACCGGTAAAGACGATTAGCGGGTCGGGATATGCCGGATGCAACTTTTTGAACTTGGCCGCCGGGTCATAGAAGACGGTATCAATGCCGTTCCCTAGCGCGGAAGCATTGGTGATACCGCTCCGTGATCGGAACACATTGGCTTCGGTTTCGCTTACCAGCAGGCTGATGTCGGCGCGCCTGGCGACGTCCTGTTCAAAGGCACTAAGCAACCTGCCTTCACGGCCGTTGATCCAGCGCATCAGTGGATTGCCTACGCTCGCATAGCTCTCAAACTTGGCGCTATCGACGTCAACAAAGTCCATGATAAAGCGGCCATTGAACGATGTCGGCACATATTGCGCCATTTGGCCTGAGAAGCAGAAGATATGGCTGATCCGTCCGCTAGCCAGCAAGCCATCGACCCAGTCCTGCATTGACCCGCTGCCGAAACTGCACACCGAAACTGGCTGACCAGTCACCAGTGCCTCAACGCCCGCCTGCCATTGCGGTTTGCTCCGCACCTCGACATGGCTGGAGGCAAGAACGTCATCCATCTCCCCAACAAAGCCCATGTCGCGCTCGTCATCGGCAAAGGTGCCGACATGCACTGGTGCCATTTCGCAGAGGCGTTTTAGGATATGGTGTGACCTGATTTTGTCCCCGCGGTCGGCTGGCCAAGGGATGCGGTGGGCGAGGAATAATATCTCGCGCATCATCCCAATCCTTTGGCGATCCACGGCCCCAACCGGTTGGCAAGTGATAAAGGCAATTTCTGCCAGAGCGCAATATGCGTCTTATATTTTGGGCTATTCGGATTGACATCGCGCGGTTCCTGACCATCCGCCGTGCGCACCGCGTAGGCCATTGGTTCGGGTTCGAAACCCCAGTTCTTTTTAAAGCTATATGCGCCAGAACCCGTCTTTGACCGGCCAAAATCGAAATGCGTGCAACCGCGTTCGCGCGCGTGGTTCATCAGCGCATAATACATTACATCATTGGCGCGTAACGCCCGCGCACCCCACACACCGCCGCCCCAATAAGGCATGACGGTGCCATTGTGGTAAAGGCTGAGCACACTCGCAACGGGGCGGCCCGATTGCAGAACGGTCAATATATCAACATCGGTGCCAACTGCGGTAAGCACAGCCTGCATGAGAGATTTCGGGAATACA
>JANMPK010000460.1:0-1772 GCA_031369825.1 Sphingomonadales bacterium | reverse complement strand
GGCCAGACAATGACATGTGTCGGGAAGCGGTCGGCAAGGCGGTGGAGAATATCCCGAATGACAGCACCTGTGGGCGACGTCACAACGCCGATAACCTTGGGCAGCGACGGCATCGCTTTCTTGCGTTCGGCCGCGAACAGCCCTTCCGCCGCTAACCGCGCCTTCAGCTTCTCAAACAGCAACATCATCGCGCCTTCGCCCGCGACCTCAAGGCTTTCGACGACGATTTGGTAATTTGACCGCCCGGCATAGGTGGTTAGCTTGCCGGTAGCGACGACCTCTAGCCCATCCTCGGGCGCGAACGGCAGCCGCGCTGCGCCGCCCTTCCACATCACCGCGTCGAGCCGGGCATTTTCATCCTTCAGGCTGAAATAAATATGCCCAGATGCCGCGCGTTTGAACCCCGAAATTTCGCCGCGCACGCGGACATGGCCAAAGCGGTCCTCGACGGTGCGCTTCAAAGCTGACGACAATTCCGAGACGCTCATGGCCTGGGCATTGTCGCCAAGGCGCTCCTCGGCTAACAGGCGCGGATCATCATAGGGGTCGTTATCGGACATGAATATCTTGCTCATCGGTTCTGGCGGACGCGAACATGCGCTGGCATGGAAGCTCGCGCAGTCGCCTTTATGCGATACACTTTTTGCCAATCCCGGCAATCCCGGGATTGGCGAAGAGTCCGAACTGGTTGACCTGAATGTTGCAGACCACAATGCGGTGATCGCCTTTTGCGCAGGCCATGATGTCGGGCTGGTAGTGGTTGGGCCGGAGGTGCCTTTGGTCGGTGGTCTCGGTAATGCACTGCGTGAGGCAGGGGTGCCGGTCTTTGGTCCCGATAAGGACGCAGCACAGCTTGAGGGATCGAAGGGTTTTACCAAGGACCTGTGCTCCGCTGCCAATATTCCGACCGCAGCTTATGAGCGCTATATGGCAAAGGCCGCTGCCATCGCTGGTCTTGCAAATTTCAAACCGCCTTATGTGATCAAGGCCGATGGCCTGGCGGCGGGTAAGGGCGTGATTATTGCTGAAACCCATGACGAAGCATTGATCGCGCTGGAAGATATGTTCGGCGGCGGATTCGGCGATGCGGGCGCGTCAGTCGTCATCGAGGAGTTCATGACTGGCGAGGAAGCGAGCTTCTTTGCACTGACCGATGGCAAAGACGTGGTCGCGTTCGGTTCGGCACAGGATCACAAGCGCGTGGGCGACGGCGATACCGGGCCCAACACCGGCGGCATGGGGGCCTATTCGCCCGCTCCAGTCCTAACAGATGCGTTGCAGGCCGAAGTGATGGAGCGCATCATAAAGCCGACCGTGGCTTATATGGCAGCGCAGGGCATGCCCTATTCGGGTGTGCTGTTTGCAGGGCTTATGCTAACCGACCAAGGGCCAAAGCTGATCGAGTATAACGCCCGTTTTGGCGACCCCGAATGTCAGGTGCTGATGATGCGCTATAACGGCGATCTGGTGGCGCTGATGCTTGCGGTGGCGACTGGCAAGTTGGCGCAGGCTGATGCGCCTGCCTTTACTTCCGACACTGCGCTGACTGTGGTGATGGCGGCGAATGGCTATCCGGGCACGCCCGAAAAAGGTGGCGTTATTTCACTCGATAGCGTCGTCGGTGCTAAAGTTTTTCATGCAGGAACCGCCGAAAAAGACAATCATCTTATTGCCACAGGCGGACGTGTGCTGAACGTCACCGCGACCGGCGGCAATGTTACCGGGGCTCAGACAGCGGCTTATGCAGCGGTTGACGCGGTTGATTTTCCGAC
>JANMPK010000429.1:0-3134 GCA_031369825.1 Sphingomonadales bacterium | reverse complement strand
ACCTGACCATCGAAACCGACGGCACCGTCACCCCCGAAGACGCCGTGGCCTATGCCGCACGCATTCTTCAGGACCAGTTGCAGGTTTTCGTCCACTTCGAAGATTCGATGGCCGCAAGCTCGCCGATGATCGGCATGGCGGCGCCTTCGGCATCGTCGGAAGAATCGGATGCGAACCAGCTCAACCGTTATCTTCTCAAGAAGGTTGACGAGCTCGAACTGTCGGTCCGCTGCGCAAACTGTCTGAAGAACGACAATATCATCTACATCGGCGACCTCGTGCAAAAGAGCGAAGCCGAAATGCTGCGTACCCCGAATTTCGGGCGCAAGTCCTTGAACGAAATCAAGGAAGTGCTGTCATCAATGGGTCTGCGCCTCGGCATGGATATTCCTGGATGGCCGCCAGAAAATATCGAAGAAATGGCCAAGAAGCTTGAGCAGGAGCTTTTGGGCTAAAACCTATCTGGGCCAAAGTAGAGCTTTGGCCCAATTTTAAGGGCAATGGCTCCCCCTCAAGCGGGCCGGGATCGGGTTACCTCACACGGACCCCCTACGAACGAAGGAATGAAACATGCGCCATAAAGTTGGCCACCGTAAGCTACAACGCCCCACCGCGCATCGTAATGCGATGCTGCGCAACATGGCGGCCTCGCTCATCAAGCATGAGCAGATCAAGACCACATTGCCAAAGGCCCGCGAACTGCGTCCTTATGTTGAGAAACTGATTACGCTGGCGAAAAAGGGTGGCTTGTCCAACCGTCGTCTGGCGATGAGTCGTTTGATGGACGACACGCAGCTGGTCAAATTGTTCGACACGCTGGCCGTGCGCTACGCCGACCGCGCCGGTGGTTACAGCCGCGTCGTTAAGGCAGGTTTCCGCGGAAGCGACGCTGCTCCTATGGGTATCATTGAGCTGGTCGACCGCGACGTTTCGGCCAAGGGCCAAGACAGCGGTCCCGTCGAAATGATGGATGACGACGGCGAATAAGCGCGTTTCGCTTTGAGATATGGAAAGGGCGGTATCCGAAAGGGTGCCGCCTTTTTTCTTTAGGCCAATGTGCGGACCTTCGGCTCACGGTCAAAATGGCGGAGTTTTGCTGCGGCAATGAATCTATCGCCAAGGTCGGTTATGCCGTCGTCCGTTTCAACACGGGCCTTATCGAGTAGAGGCTTTGCCGCAACATTGGCACCAATGGCTTTCAAGTGAACAAACGCGTTTGCAACGAAATCGACCGCAGCGCTTTCCTTGACCAACATCTCGGTCCCTGCGGTTGACAGCACCAACGCCACTGCATCGAACAACTGCGACGGCGTTCCTGCCAATTGTCCATCGGCTTTGCGGATGGAGCCATCGGCAAGTTTCGCGCCGCCGACCTTGGGTGCAATCAGAACGGCTTTACCCTTGGCCTTGGTCACTGCCGCCACAACAGCGTCAATCTCTGCGCCGTCAGACCCGTCGGCGTAGAGAATACCAACGCAGCGGCCTTCGAGCGTATCTTTCATATTCTTCTGGATCGAAAGCGCCGGGCTTGGTCCCATATCGACTGGCTCGCGCGCCGCTTTGGCCTTGGGCGGAAGGTCGATGCCAAGACCCGCAGCAACGCGTTTGGCGAGGTCTTCATCGACGTTACGCAAGTTGCCGACCATACGCGGCGGAACCTGGGTCAGCTGCCCGACTTTGGACAGCTCGAACGTAAACGACGAAGCGACATGTGCGCGTTCGTTGTCGGTCAGCGATTTCCAGAACAAGCGCGCTTGGCTGTAGTGGTCGGCAAATAATTCGCTGCGGACGCGCAGTTTGCTGCCTTCCTCATCGTCGCCTGTGGGCGTGGTGGTGGTGGCAAAGCCGGTCATCGGACATTCGCGCGGGCCGCCTTCTTCACCATGTTCGGCCAAGCTGTTTGGTTCGTAATTGGCGCGGCCCGTCGGCACGTTCATTTGCATCTGCCCGTCGCGCTGAAAATTCATCACCGGACATTTGGGCGCGTTGATCGGCAACTGGTGGAAATTGGCGGTCCCAAGCCGCGACTTTTGGGTGTCGAGATAGGAGAACAAACGTCCTTGAAGCAGTGGATCATTCGAGAAGTCGATACCGGGAACAATATTGCCCGGGCAAAAAGCAACCTGTTCGGTTTCTGCGAAGAAGTTGTCGGGGTTACGGTCAAGCACCATACGCCCGATGATGCGCACCGCTATGTCTTCCTCAGGGATAATCTTGGTCGGATCGAGTACGTCATAGGGCTGCGCATCGGCAAATTTGCGGTCGAACGCCTGAATGCCGAGCTCCCATTCGGGGAACGCGCCGGTGTCTATCGCCTCGTACAGATCGCGGCGGTGGTAATCATTGTCGGCGGCCTGCAGCTTCAGCGCCTCGTCCCATACCGTCGATTGCAGACCGAGTTTGGGCTTCCAGTGGAATTTGACGAAGGTCGATTTGCCCGCCGCGTTGACAAGCTGGAACGTATGCACGCCAAAGCCCTCGATCATACGCAGCGAACGTGGAATAGTGCGGTCGGACATCGCCCACATTAGCATATGCGTGGTTTCGGGCATTAGCGATGCCCAGTCCCAGAAGGTATCATGCGCACTTCCGGCTTGCGGATAGCCGCTGTTTGCTTCCATCTTGACCGAGTGAACGAGGTCAGGGAATTTCATCGCGTCCTGGATGAAGAAGACCGGAATATTGTTGCCAACCAGATCCCAATTGCCTTCGCTGGTGTAGAATTTGACCGCAAAGCCGCGTACGTCGCGCGGTGTATCGACAGATCCGGCTCCGCCCGCAACGGTTGAAAAGCGCGTGAAGACAGGGGTTTTAGTGCCCTTTTTGAACAAAGCCGCCTTGCTGAGGTCGGAGATATCGTCGGTTGCCTCGAAATAACCATGTGCCGCAGAACCGCGTGCGTGGACAATTCGTTCAGGAATACGCTCATGGTCGAAATGGAAAATCTTTTCCCGCAGCACGAAATCTTCGAGCAAAGTCGGCCCGCGTGCGCCCGCCTTCAGGCTGTTCTGGTTGTCGGAAACGCGAATGCCCTGATTGGTGGTCAGATGCGATTCGGCACTCGAATGATCGCCTTTTTCCGAAACCTGCTGATGTGTCTCGCCACCCTCGCCAAGTTTTGTTTCAAAGGGTTC
>JANMPK010000426.1:0-10387 GCA_031369825.1 Sphingomonadales bacterium | reverse complement strand
CAACCCTTTGAGCGCACTGCGATCAATGGCTTCGGCTTCATGCAAATCCTCACCCGCCGGACACGGCAGTCGGTCCCGGAAATGCTGCAATATCGACCCGTATTGGCGCAGGCGTTCGCGCTGCTGCGCCGGGCGGAGCGCGACCGGGGCAGCGGGCCTATGCGTCTGGTCGCACATCCGGCGGTGTTGGCGCATATCGAGGCGCAACCGGATTGGACCGCGTTGCTTGCACGACGTACAGGGCGGCCAGTGTCCTTGCGCAGTGACCCGCAACTGGCTATCGGCGCAGGCTATGTCGAAGCTGCCGCATAAAGCCACAGGCGCGAAATGCCCGCTGTGCAAGAAGACCACCAAGCCCGAATTCACGCCCTTTTGCAGCCAAGGCTGTAAAGACCGTGACCTGCTGCAATGGCTGGGTGATGGTTACCGCGTGCCGGGGCCAGCGGCTGATTATGAAGACAGTATCGACCTTAACGACCGGGAGTGATTTTTGGGCTGATTTTGCGCTTGCCAAGGGCGGCTCCGCCTCTCTATAGGCTGCGCTCCCACGCGGTTTTTGCCGTGTAGCCCGAGTAGCTCAGGGGTAGAGCAGCGGATTGAAAATCCGCGTGTCGGTGGTTCAAATCCGCCCTCGGGCACCATTTTTCGCGTGTAAAAATTATGCGGGGCATGATTTTAGCGAAAAATCCCTGAGCGATAGCGAAGGGGCGACCTCACATTGCTTCACCATATTTGTAGTATGATAAGCCGGGAAAAATTGGTCCGAAAGATCCTTGGCGTAGCATTATTCGCCATCTCCGATATAACCTATATGGATTTTATTATTGACATCGTGACGATGATGCGGTAAATTTACTCATCGTCTAAAATTGCGATTCGCCCGTATTGCCTCAAAGCCTTCACGCTTTTGAGGCTTCGAGCGTTTGCCAAAAACCAGACAAAGGACCCGCTACATGCCCTGAATTTCCAATCCAGTTCACCCGTAAGGTCCCTCAGACCACCACATTCAACATATTATAAAAGGACGGTATTTGTATATCTACCCAACAAAAAAGGCCGGCATCGCTTGTGCGACACCAGCCTTAATTTTAGTCTGAACTAATCTGTTAGAGGATTAGAACTTATACTTTACTGCTGCGCCATAAGTGCGCGGCTGGTTCGGATAACCTGAAACCGAACCCTGACCCGCTCCAAAGATATTATCACCCTGAATAACACTTGGGAAAATAGTCGCGAGATATTTCGCGCCGGTGAGGTTGCGACCCCACAACGAGAATTGCAGACCATTGCTAAAGCGCAAAGTTGCTGACGCACCTAAATCGCTGACTTCCCGCTTGTAAATGCGGAAAGTCGGATTGTCGTTGATCACAGTTTTTGGTTCATAGTGATAGTCACTGTTGAGGATAAGCTCTGTATCGCCGCCCAATTCTGCGGTGTACGTTGCCCCCCATGTTGCCGACAATTTGGGAATGCCTGCAGGAGTTTGCCCGCTGATATCGCCAAAGGCCGAACCTGGATAGCTGTCATATTTCGGGTCGAGGTAGGTAAAGGCCGCGCGAAGCTGAAGAGCATCGACAGGATTTACCGAACCGTCAAATTCGATCCCGAATGTTGACTGCTTACCAGCGTTAGTCAGAACGAAACCCGCGCCTAAGAAGCTGTTACCCTGAAAGTTTTTGATTGATTGCTTGAACACTGTCAGGTTGAACGCAACGCGTTCCCATTTGGCTTTCAAGCCCGCTTCTATAACGGTCGCATTTTCAGGAAGCGCAAAGCGTGTGCCGCTGGTCAGGTTGGGCAGCGCAAGACCTGCAGTGCGGATCGCCGATGCCGTCAGCGGAGCGCCCTGTGCAGGTGATCCGGCGACGAAATCGGTGGCAAACGGACGCGAGTCAAACGAGATGTTCCACGACGTCGCCTTAAATCCTGTGCCATAGCTGGCATACAGGTTCAGGTTATCCGTCGCTTCCCACGCCAGACGAGCCGAATAGGTCAGCTTGCCATCACGCGTCCGGCCGTCTTCGACCGAGTTGGGGAAGTTGAGGAACGGCGGTTGAAATTGAAATGCCGCAAATCCGAGGAACGGGTTGCAAGTACCAGACCGCGTTGTGTTTGCAGGTGTCGCAGCAGGCGCATTTGTAACAGTCGCACAACCATTGATCCTTGGAAATAATGCAGAAGTAAGCGCTGTACCTCCCGCGGGTATAAAACCAACAGGAAGCGCAGCTGGTAAACCAGCATTTGCGCCGACCTGAACCAGATCAATGCGTGAGAATACGTCCGTGACAATGGTGTTGCTCGCAACGTCTTTCTTATCCTTGGTGTAGTTGAATCCACCGGTCAGCGTCAAGCCATCGGTGATTTCGAAATCGGCAGTACCAAAGACCGAGAATGCCTTGTTCTTATAATCCCAATCTTCGGTGCGACCTTGGCCTGCTGCACCGAACAATTGGCCTGCGGGCAGACCGACCACGGATGGCAATCCGGCTAGAGCACGAATGGTTGGTTCGAGCCTGATATAGTTGCCGCCGGAGAGCGCATTGAGATAGTTACGGAAATCGCTACCCGTTGTCAGCTCTTGCTTGTTGGTGATCTTTTCATCGAAATAATAGGCGCCGAGTAAGAAATTTAGCGGGCCATCAAAATCCGAAGTCAAACGCAATTCCTGCGTTTTGGTCTTGATATCAATATCACCAAGATTCTGGCCTATCAAATCCGCGTTGCTGAAATCACTATCGGCGCTGGTCTTGGCACGCGATTCACGATAGGCACTAATTGATGTTAACTTTAAAGCACCAATGTCAAAGTCAGCTTGCGCCGACACGCCACCATTTGTGATTTTGTTTTCGGACGCAAAGTTCTGAAATTCGCTGTAGCTGAAAATGCCACCGCTATTAATATTCCCACCAACAGAAGCAATTGCGCCTGTTGGCCTTGGTCCGGCAAAGACGTTGCCGACATAGCAGCAATTTTCGTCTATCTTGTCATAGTCGCCAATGATGCGGAATTTGACGCTGTCCGATGGTTCAATCAACAACTGCGCGCGGCCAAACCAGCGGTTACGCTCGCTTGTTTTCGATCCGTCGGTCAGGTTCGTTGCATAACCGTCACGCTTGTTAATGCCGCCAGCAAGGCTGAACGCAATGTTGTCGCTGATCGGTCCGGTTATATCAGCCTTGGCGACGATGGCGTTGTAATTGCCATAGCTAATTTCAGCAGAGCCGCCGAATTCATATTTTGGCTCCGACGTCACGATCGAGATAACGCCCGCCGACGCGTTCTTGCCGAACAGAGTCGATTGTGGGCCACGCAGCACTTCGACGCGTTGCAGATTGGGAAGATCGCTGATCGCCGAGGCAGAACGCGAACGATACACGCCGTCGATAAACACGCCAACCGATCCTTCGATGCCCACATTGTTCGACCCGTTGCCAAAGCCGCGGATGATGAAGTCAGTCGATGCCGAGCTTTGCAGCTGGCTGACGCGAAGCGACGGCACCAAAGTCTGCAAATCTTTCAAGTCGCGCACTTGCGCGCGTTCAATTGCAGCTGCAGTAGTAACCGACACTGCGACCGGAACTTCCTGCAACGTCTGCTCGCGCTTGGTAGCGGTAACGATAATTGCGTCTTCTTCAAAGGCGGCTTCTTCTTCAGCCTGTGGCGCTTCATCTTGCGCATATGCGACCGTCCCAAGTCCCAGCGATGCGACGCTAATCGTCGACAGCATCGCGGTCTTGAATATGTTATGGGTGATTTTCATGGTAGTTCTCTCCTGTTTAATTCGCGCGCCCTTTGCGGACGTTTTCATGGGGATGAATTCTTTTTTCGCCCCAGCTTCCCTATGAGCCGCTGAATAGCATTGCGGGCGTATTAACGTTACTATGCGGTCCCCGCAAACATATAGTTTTGTGTTGATAGAAAACAGATCAATAGGGTGACATAAATGCCACGGCGGCTAGCAAAGGATTGGGATCGTGCCAAAAATGGTCAAGAAAGGCGATTTGCCAACGAAGATTTGCGCGCATTGTGAAAAGCCGTTCGCATGGCGCAAGAAATGGGCAAGGGTTTGGGATGAAGTCCGCTATTGCTCAGACCGGTGTCGCGCTGGCAAATGATGGGCTGCCGCAAACCGGACGCTGTTCACCCCCGCAAATGTGAGCATTATTCTAATCTGCAATTTAGCAAAGGAAACCTGAAATGCCAGTCAACGTAATCTACAAAACAAACGCAACCGCCACCGGTGGACGTGATGGTTCGGCGCGATCCGATGACGGGTCTGTCGATGTGAAGCTGGTGGTGCCAAAGGAAATGGGCGGACCAGGCGGGGTCGGGGCCAACCCCGAAAAGCTGTTTGCTGCCGGTTATTCTGCGTGCTTTCTGGGTGCGATGAAAGCGGTTTCGGGTAAGGAAGGCGTATCCGTTCCGTCCGACGCCACCGTCACTGCGACCATCGGTTTTGGCCCGCGAAGCGAGGGTGGCTATGGGATTACCGCTGACTTGCTGGTCGATCTGCCGGGCGTGGACAAGGCCGACGCCGAACGGCTGGTCGCCGCCGCCCATGCGGTGTGCCCTTATTCGAATGCGACCCGAGGGAATTTGGATGTAGGGTTGAGTGTGGCTTGAATGGTGCCGGCTACAAGGTTCGAACTCGTGACCCCCTGATTACAAATCAGGTGCTCTACCAACTGAGCTAAGCCGGCACCGCGTTCCACGGAACGCAATTTTTCAACTGTTGCCGACGCACTTGCATCGGCAATGACGCGCCCATAACCTCAAACCACGCCAAAGGTCCAGCCCTCTGTTGCGGCAATTTCACGATTCAGCATCGGTGGTGTCCAAAGCGATGTATTTTCAGATACATGCCGCAACCACGCGGCCGTCAAAATAGCGTCTGTTGCGTGGTCTGTATATCGCGCCAATGGTTGGTGCGGCTGTGTATCGAAGGCGGCAAGCGCGATATCGAGATTTGCGCCGTCGCGGATTTTGCTTCGTCCTTTACGGATGCCAGACGCGCGGGCGGCGATCTGGGTGTAAATCTCGACGATCACCGGTCCTTCAGCTGAAACCGGATCAAACGGCCAGATCGGCAGGTTTTGGCTGACATGGTGAAGCAAGCGCATCCCGGCAAAGCTCGCCTTGGCGACTTGTGCGGCGCCAATTGCATCATAAACCGTTGAGGGTTTGCCGCCACCCCCTGCATTATAATGCGCCTCGCACCTACGAAGGTGCATATAGTCGGCCTTTGTGCCATCGGCCGCGCCGAAGTAGAAATGGCGGCGATGGTGCTGCTCAAGGAAGGAGGCCGCACCCAAATCTTCATCGTCGCATCGGCCATTAACATAGGCCCAGAAGTCACGGGCATTGTCGGGAACATTCTCGCCGGGCAAATAGCTTGCTCTTGCGACCCACGGCGGGGCAAAACTGAAATCGAAACCCACCAACAAATCGTCGGCCTGTGCAAGCAACCAATCGGCGATGGCGCGACGCGACCATGCTTTGCCGGGCGGGTCGATTAAGACCGGCGCAGCATTGCCGGCAGTGCAGACGGCCAGAGCAATTCCAGGATGGCTGCTGCCTTTGGCTCCGGACCAGTCGATACAGGCAAAGGAATGAAAGCGCGGCATTTTGAAGCCTTGCCAGCGCTTTGCACAAAAGAAAAGGGCAGGGCCAAAGCCCCGCCCTTATTCATTGGTTACCTGCGCGGCATTATTTGCGTTTGGCAGGTGCCTTACGCACAACAGGCTTTGCAGACGCTTTCTTCGCTGGCGCGCGCGCCACCAAATTGGCCGTTATTGATGCCGCAGGTTTGGCTTGCATAGGCGGATTGCTCTGCATCTCTGACAGCATCTTTGCCGCCGCATCGCGCCCGCCAAGACCGAAGGCCAGCGCGAAGGCAACCGCTGCACCAATAGCCAAAGCACCAAAGGCATATTCGATGATCGGGCCGCCGATATCCATTTGCTGCAAGCCGATGAAGATAAACAGCGCCACCGTCAGCCAATATGCGATGTTGGGCGCGAGGCCTGCTCCGGTTGCGTCGGCGATCAGGTTTTGCAATATGCGTGCAACCAAGACGCCAAGTGCAATCAGCACTGCGCCAAAGACGACACTGCCTGCCTGTGCAAGCACGGTTTGCAACATATTGGTCAGTTGCGGGAAACCAAGCATATTGGTTGCAGCTATCGCAAAAAAGATCATGATTGCGATAGTAACAATCGTCGCAATCAAGCCCGATGCGGTCCGCCCTTCCGGTAAAACACCGAGTTCATTAATTGCCCGGTCTGCGCCAAGGCTCGGCAACAAATCCCTTATCAAACCGCTGATCCAGCGTGAAATGACATAGCCAAGACCCAACAGGATGCACGCACCAATGATCAGCGGTATCGCTTTGAAAACCATATCGAGCAGGCTTCTCGCCGGATCAGTAATTGCGGAGATTTCAAGCATTTGAAGTGCCGCAATGGCGACGGGTATAATGATCAGAACATAAACAATCGTGCCGATGGTTTTGCTGATTGCACTGTTGCCAGTAACGGCTTCAACCCCGCCCATATTAGCCCATTTGTCCAGGTTTACCGTGGCCAGAGCGGTTTCGACGATATCACGCACAATACGGGCGACCATTGATCCGATGAAGAATATGGCGGCGGCAAAGACGATATTGTCGAGATAGCCGATGAAGTTGCCTAGCAACCCCTGCACCGGTGTTATGACGCTATCAAAGCCGAGCCGTTGTAGCACCGCTAACAAACCGAACAGCCAGATTAACAAGGACACAATCCGTCCTAGCGCCATGCCAACGCTTTCCCCGCTTGACGTGCCGCGCCGGAAAAAGCTGATCTGGTCGATCATTTTGGCAAAGGCCCATTTGGCGGCCTTTGCCAAGGCCCAAGTCACCGCGATAATGATCGCGGCAACTGCTATTTTTTCCACCCAGACCAGGAATAATTCCTGGTCAAAGGCATAGCCTACAATTTGCAAATTATCCATTTTAGCTCCCCCCTGTTTTGCGACCGGATGGTCGTCAGAAGCGATAGGAATCTAACATGGAATCAAGACTCTGGCAAATTTTTGCTGCATTTTTGCTGCGCAGCAATTTTTTATGATTCAATCCAGTGGTTTGCGGCCCTCGCGCAGTGTATTCCAGTGCGCGATGCGGTCTCTGATCTTTGCTTCAAAACCGCGTTCAACCGGTTTGTAATATTCGCCGGGCTGCATATCATCGGGCCAATAATTTGCGCCAGAAAACCCTTCGTCGCTATCATGATCGTAGGCATAATCTTTGCCGTAGCCGATGTCCTTCATCAGCTTGGTTGGTGCGTTCAGAATGTTGGCGGGTGGCATTAAAGAGCCGGTGTCTTTCGCCGATTTCCAAGCCGCCTTTTGCGCTTTATAGGCTGCGTTCGATTTCGGTGCGGTGGCGCAATAAAGGCAGGCTTGCACAATCGCCAACTCGCCTTCCGGGCTACCTAAAAAGTAATACGCATCTTTGGCGGCAAGACATTGAACGAGCGCCTGCGGGTCGGCGAGGCCGATATCTTCGCTGGCAAAACGAACCAGACGCCGCAGCACATAGAGCGGCTCTTCGCCGGCAACCAACATCCGTGCCAACCAGTAGAGCGCTGCCTGCGGGTCAGAGCCGCGCAGGCTTTTGTGCAGCGCGGATATGAGGTTGTAATGCCCCTCGCGGTCCTTGTCGTAAACCGGCATCCGGCGCTGCAAAAGCGCCGCCATAGCAGGCGGATCGAGCGGGTTTTCGAGCGTTATTGAAAACAATGTTTCTGCCTGATTGAGCAGGAAACGGCCATCACCATCGGCGCTATGGATCAATGCCAGCCGCGCATCGGCTGTGACCGGCAGGGTCCGTCCTTCAAGGTCTTCGGCGCGGTCAAGCAATGTGCCAAGCGCAACTTCGTCCAGCCGGTTCAGGACCATCACATGCGTGCGCGAGAGCAATGCGGCGTTTAATTCAAAGGATGGATTCTCGGTAGTCGCGCCTACCAAAGTCACCACGCCGCTTTCAACGAATGGCAAAAATCCGTCTTGCTGCGCGCGGTTAAACCGGTGGATTTCGTCTACAAACAACAAGGTCTGCTTGTCTGTGCGCGCCGTAATTTCGGCCTCTGCAAAGGCTTTTTTGAGATCGGCCACGCCCGAGAACACCGCTGATATTGCTTTATAGTGCATCCCGACCGCCTCTGCGAGCAAGCGGGCGATGCTGGTTTTACCGGTGCCAGGTGGTCCCCACAGGATCATTGACGACAGCTTGCCGGCTTCGACCATCCGGCCAATTGCGCCGTCCGGCCCGGTCAGATGTTCTTGCCCGATGATGTCGGCAAGCTGCAACGGACGCAACTTGTCGGCAAGCGGTGCATTGGCGCGTAAGTCGCCGGTTTGGGGCAGGGTGTCTTCGAACAGGTCGCTCATCATGCTATCTTGTCGCGTTACTTGTGACGGCGCAAGCTTAGCTGGTATATGCGATGGACCGCGCGGCACGTTGGCGGATCAGGCGGATATAGGTGTCGGCCACGGTCTGGTTGATCGCGTCCCAGCTATATTCAAGCGAACGTTGCTCACCTGCGTCACCATGTTTGGCGCGCAATACCGGGTCGGTGCAATAAGCCTGAAGCGCGTCTGCATATTGGTTGATAGCGCCCGGCCGAATCAGGCGACCCGACACTTTGTCCAGAACCAGGCTCTGGCTGCCGGTGGCTTTGGCCGCCACCACGGGAATACCGCAAGCCATTGCTTCCAAAGTTACATTGCCGAAAGTTTCGGTCACAGACGGGTTGAACAACATGTCCATTGCGGCAACTGCGCGGCCCAAATCAGCCCCGCCCTGAAAGCCAACAAACGCGGCATTGGGCAGACGGCTTTCAAACCAGCCGCGTGCCGGACCTTCGCCGATGACCATGACTTTATGTTGCACCTGACGACGTTTGAGTTGGTCAATGGCATCGGAAAATACGTCCAGACCCTTTTCCATCACCAACCGGCCAAGAAAGCCAATAACCGGCACATCATCGACCATGCCGTGTTCACGCCGCCATTCGAGATCGCGTCTGCCGGGGTTGAAGATATCGCGGTCGACACCGCGTGACCAGATGTCGATGTCATAATTCATCCGCTGTTCGCGCAGCACTTGGGCAAAGCTTTCGGACGGAGCGACCAGCGCATCGCATTTGCGGTATAATTTACGCAGCCATGCGACCATCAATGGCTCGACGAAAGCCAGATTATAGTAACGGAAATACGTTTCAAACCGGGTGTGAACAGAACAGAGTACTGGTAAATTACGCCTGCGGGCCCATTTTGCTGCTTGCCTTGATACGCGGTCAGGGCTTGAAATATGGATGATATTCGGGCTGAAAGCATCGAGATCGCGTTTCACACGGCCAGAAAGCGTAAGGGGACTTCGGTATTCCGGCCGGTTGGGAATGGCCATAGAAGGCACGCTGACCAAATCGCCGGTCGCCGGAAACGCGGGTTCGTCAACCGTCGGCGAATAAATCCGCACCGATGCACCTTGCTTGAGAAGATATCCGACAAGCTGGTTCAGCGCCTGATTAGCGCCGTCGCGCACATAATTATAATTGCCGCTGAATAGCGCAATGCGAAGATCGCGGGTTTGCATACGGGGCTTTTATCGGCGGGGATGCAAAATGCCAATGGGAATGGCGACCAAGCCTCGTTAAGATACAAAATGATCCTCAGCCAGATAGACTATTTGCTCGTCGGCGGGCCAAAGCCTTTCCGCGCCGACGGCACATTAAGCGCGATGGCGCGGGAGGCGGTGGACCGTCCGGTGATGCTGCGCAAGCTTGGCTTCGAAGGCGATCAGGTAGCGGACCCGAGCGTGCACGGAGGGGTGGACAAAGCGGTGCATTTCTATCCGGCGGAGCATTACCCCAAATGGATCGCGCATTTTGCAGGCGAGGGTTTTGCCCACCCGCTTCTCAATACCGCCGGGGCCTTTGGCGAGAATATCAGCGCGTCGGGGCTGACCGAAGGCAAAGTGCGGATTGGCGACCGGTTCCGGATCGGCAAGGCATTGGTCGAGGTCGCTCAGGGACGGCAGCCTTGCTGGAAAATCGACCATCATTTCGGCGTGCATGGCTTGACGGGAGCGGTGATCAAAACCGGGCGTTGCGGCGGTTATTTTCGCGTGATCGAGGAAGGCGAGGTTGCGCCGGGCGACCGTATCGAGCAGGTCGGGCAGGCTGGGCACGACTGGACGGTGGAGCGGGTGTTCAAGTTGCTCATCGGCGGCGGGCACCGGGCCGAGGGTGCTAAGGCGGAATTTAAGGCGCTCGCGGAGCTCGAAACACTTGCCGAAAACTGGCGGAGCAGGGCGGTAAGACTGGCGGGGTAGGGGTGGATCGCCACC